>JBJTUJ010000083.1:0-3480 GCA_046080685.1 Cyanobium sp.
GCCCCTGGAGGTGCGGCCGATGCCCGAGGGGATGGAGGTGGAGGAGACGGGCCACACCTTCGCCGAGAACGCCCGGCAGAAGGCCACGGCGGTGGCCCTGGCCACCGGCTGCTGGGCCCTCGCCGACGACTCGGGCCTGGCTGTCGACGCCCTCGGTGGTGCACCCGGTGTTCACTCCGCCCGCTACGCCGACAGCGATGCCGCCCGGATCGAGCGCCTGCTCACCGAAATGGAAGGGGCGCCGGAGCGCGGCGCCTGCTTCGTCTGCGCCCTCGCCGTGGCCGATCCCCGGGGCGTGGTGCGGCTGGAGGTGGAGGGCCGCTGCCCGGGAACAATCCTGGAGGCGCCCCGCGGCATGGGCGGCTTCGGTTACGACCCGGTGTTCGAGGTGGCCGGCAGCGGCCGCAGCTTCGCCGAGATGGCGAAGGAGGAAAAGGCCCGGGTGGGGCACCGGGGGCGGGCGTTTGCGGCCCTGGAACCGCAGCTCGGCGACCTCCTTGGTTTGGAGGGAGCGGTGGGCTGATCACCCCCGCCCCGGACTCCCTTCCGCCTCCGCCACGGCCAGATCCCCCACCGAGGGCACCCAGCGGTTCAGGCGCCAGTCCACGCCGCCGCTGCGCACCATCGGGTCCTGACGCACCAGGGCTTCGGCCGCCGCATGGTCGTCGGCGTGCAGCAGCAGCAGGCCGCCGCCGCCGGGCCGGTCGTCGCCATCCACCAGGTAGCCGCTGGCCATGCTGACGCCCCCGGCCCGCTGCTCCTCCACCCAGGCCCGGTGGGCCGCCAGGTGCGGCCGCATCTCGCCGTAGGGGCGCAGAAAGGTTTCGGTCTTCACAAACCAGGGCACGGAATCCACCGCCGCACGCTCCCAGCCTGCCGCCGCCGCCCGGGCTGCGGGTGCGCTGCTGCAGGCTGGAGGGGCGCGCCCCTGTTCCGCCATGAAGCTGCACCGCTACGCCGACGCCGGGGGGGCGACCCACTACGCGATCGAACACGGCGAGGGCAGCCTGGAGCGGCTGCTGGGCGATCCCTTCGGGCCGGAGCCCCTGCGGCCCAGCGGCGAGCTCGCCCTGCCGGCCCGTCGGCTGGCCCCGGTGCCGCCCCGGGCGATCCTCTGCATCGGCGTCAACTACCGCCGCCACGCGGCCGAATTCGGCTCCGCCATCCCCCAGCGGCCGGTGCTGTTCATGAAGACCCCCTCCGCCCTGCAGCACCCGGGAGCAGCGATCGAGCTGCCCACCGCCCTGGGCAGCGAAGCGGTGGACTACGAGGGGGAGCTGGCGGTGGTGATCGGACGCCGCTGCAAGAACGTGAGTGCCTCCGAGGCCCTGGAGGCGGTTCTGGGCTACAGCTGCGCCAATGACGTGAGCGCCCGCGACTGGCAGAAGCGGCCCGAGCTGGGCGGCGGCCAGTGGTGCCGCGGCAAGACCTTTGACACCTTCGCCCCCCTCGGGCCCTGCCTGGTGACCCCGGCCGCGATCGCCGACCCCAACGCCCTGGGGCTGCGCACCGAGGTGAACGGCGAGCTGCGGCAGCAGGCCAGCACCGCCGACATGATCTTCCCGGTGGCCGAACTGATCGCCTTTCTCTCGGGCAGCACCACCCTGGAGGCGGGCACCGTGATCCTCACCGGCACCCCCAGCGGCGTGGGCATGGGCTCGGATCCGCCTCGCTGGCTGAAGCCAGGCGACAGCGTGAGCGTGACGATCGAGGGGATCGGCACCCTCACCAACCCGGTGATCGCCGAGCCGGCTGCGGCCTGACTCAGGCCGGCACGAAGCTGCCGTGCAGCCCGTAGGGAATCGCCAGCGGCAGCTCCACCACCGCCACCTCGGCCATCGAGGCGGCATCGAGGACCACCAGGTCGCTGGCGCAGCGGGCACCGTTCCACACCAGGGTCAGCAGCCAGCCGTCATCCTCGGCAGCGGCGCCGGGTCGGGGCACCATCACCGGCTCGGAGACAAAGCCCCGCGGCGCCGCGCTCCACACCCGCCGCTCGCCGCTGGCCAGATCCAGCTTCATCAGAGCCTGAAGCGGATCATTGCCCCGCTCCCGCTCGGCCACCGCCATCCAGCTGAAGCGGGCCGGCAGACCCTGGCTAGCCGGGTTCACCATCGCGAACTCGCAGCAGCGCTCATTCAGCCGCTCGGAGCTGACGGACCCCGTGGCCAGGTTGAGGCGGCAGCGCACCAGCTGCCCCTCGGGGATGGTGTCGAAGTCGATCGCGCGGAAATCGGTGCCGGGGCCGATCGAGGGGAAATCGCCATAGAAGATGCTGTCGACCACCACCTCGTCGCCCTCCTGGAAGGCGTTGAGGTGGTGGAACACGAAGCCCTCGGGGGCCTCGAAGATCCGCGGCGGTTCGCCGGCATGGGCTCCGCCCTGGCGCGGAATCAGCCAGAACGAACCGCGTGCTCCCGGCTTGGATTTCAGGCACTGGGCGGCCCCCGCCTGGCCGAGCAGGTAGGGGAGCGGCTGGAAGGCGATGGCGTTCTGCAGGAACACGGCCCAGTCGGGGGTGAGGGCGAAGTCGTGAAGGAAGGCGAAGCCCGGGAAGGTGTCGCGGCGCTCGCTCAGCAGGGTGCCAGCCTCGGGCCCGTCGGCGGGGAACTCCATCAGCCGGATGGTGCTGCGGGGGCCGCTCTTCACCCCGAAGGTGACCATCCGCGGGGCGCCGTGATGGCCCGGATCGAAATGGGGATGGGCACTGAAGGCCTCACCGGGCTTCAGCAGGCCGTCGAGGCGCGAGAGGCCGCGGGTTTCAAGGGTGTCGGGATCGAGCGCATGGGGCTCGGCCGCCTCCCACAGCGCCAGCAGCTGATCACCCAGCCGCACCACGTGGGTGTTGGCGATGTTCTTGAGCCGGAGGTCGAAGGCGTTGGCCAGCCAGCCGCCGGGCTTGGCCGTGCCGAACACGCCCCGGTAGAGGAAGCGGCCGGCGGTCTCCTCGGCCTGCCAGCCCTCGGTGCGCACGAACCGGTTGCGCAGCAGCAAGCGGCCGGCATCGAAGCGAAGGGCCGTGATCATGCCGTCGCCGTCGAAGGGATGGTGCACCCAGTGGCCGCCGCGCTCCAGGCGGCCCGGGCCGTTGCGATAGAGGGTTCCCTTCAGGGCGGCGGGCACCTCGCCACGCGCGGCCGTGAGCGGAACATCGTCGAGTTCGACGGTGACGTTGCGGAAGGCGCTGGCCCAGTCGGACCGGTCGTAGGCGGGTCCGGCCGCCGAGCTGCCTGAGGCGGGGTCACGCAGGGGAGCGACGGTCATCGGCACGCAGAAGAGGGAGACCGGCGGAAACCGGCTCCCCCATCATCACGTAACGGAGTGTGACGCCGCGAGCGAAGCGGTGCCTCAGCCCTGGCAAGGAAGCTCGGCGGGCTGGCAGGGGGGCACCACGGTGGCGCAGGGGGGTTCGGCGGTCTTGGCGGCAGGGGTGCAGGGGGGCTCGGCGGCCCGGGCGGGAGCACCCAGGAGGGCCATCAG
>JBJTUJ010000084.1:0-2879 GCA_046080685.1 Cyanobium sp.
GTGGCCCTCGACCCCTACTCCTGCGACGGCCATGACGGCATCGTCAGCGGTGAGGGCGTGGTGCTGAACGACGAGACGGTCGCGATCCTCTGCCGGCAGGCCGTGGCCCAGGCCCGCGCCGGTGCGGATCTGATCGGCCCCAGCGACATGATGGATGGCCGCGTCGGCGCCATCCGCGAGGCCCTCGATGAGGAGGGCTACGAGCACGTTGGCATCATCAGCTAAACCGCCAAGTACGCGAGTGCCTACTACGAACCCTTCCGCGAGGCCCTCGATTCAGCGCCCCGCGCCGCCGCCGGCAAGCCGATCCCCAAGGACAAGAGCACGTATCAGATGGATCCGGCCAACGGCCGGGAGTCGATCCTCGAGGCCCAACTCGATGAGAGCGAGGGGGCGGACATCCTGATGGTGAAGCCCGGCCTGGCCTATCTCGACATCATCCACCGCCTGCGGGCCGAGAGCGAGCAGCCGATCGCCGCCTACAACGTGAGCGGCGAGTACGCGATGGTGAAGGCCGCGGCCGAGCGGGGCTGGATCGACGAGCGGGCGGTGGTTCTCGAAACCCTGCTCTGCTTCAAGCGGGCCGGCGCCGATCTGATCCTCACGTATCACGCCTGTGACGCCGCCCGCTGGCTGCGGGAGGGCTGACACCGCTACGGGCACGGCCGCGGGGCCCCGCCCCTTCGACCCGCAGTCCGGTCCGGGCGTTGTCGACAATGGGGGCAGAGCCCGTGATCGAGATGGCTGTTCCCCACCGCCTTGGCCATGTCGCCCTGCGGGTGCAGGACATGGAGAGAGCCAAGTCCTTCTATCTGGCGCTGGGCCTGCGGCTCACCTGGGATGCCCCCGACTGGTGCTACGTGCAGTGGCCGGACTCCGGGGAGGGCATCGCCCTGCTCAGTCCGGAGTACCGCGCCGCCGGGCCCCACTTCGCCTTCCACTTCCAGGAGCGCTCCGAGGTGGATGCCGTGCGCGAGCAGCTGGTGAGCCAGGGCCACAGCTGCGGCCCGGTGCACGACCACCGCGACGGCACGGCGTCGTTCTACCTGCAGGATCCCGAGGGCAACTGGCTCGAGATGCTCTACGAACCCGCCACCGGCCTGCCGTCCAATGTGGGCGCCGCGCCGATCCCTGCGGTGCAGGCGTGAGTGAGTCAGGCCGGATGCACGGCTCAGGGATTCAGCGGGAGGCGCTGGAACTGCTGGAGTGGCCCCGGCTGGCGGAGCAGGTGGCCGGCTTTGCCAGCACCGCCGCCGGCCGGCGCCATTGCCAGGGGCTGCCACTGGCGTCCAGCGCCGCCGGGAGCCGGCGGCTGCTGGCGGAAACCACCGAACTGCTGGCTCTCGACGGCCTGGTCGAGGGTGGGCTGAGCTTCGCCGGCGTGGCCGACATCGCCGCCACGGTGACGCTGTGCGCCAAGGGCGGCTGCGTCGGCGGCGAGGCGCTGCTGGCGGTGGCCGTCACCCTGGCGGCCGCCCGCCGCCTGCGCCGTCAGATCGACGACGGCGACCTGAGGCCGGTGTGCACGGAGCTGGTGGCGGAGCTGCGCACCCTGCCCGAGCTGGAGCAGCGGCTGCTGTTCTGCCTGGAGGAGGCGGGCCGGGTGGCCGACCGGGCCAGCCCGGCGCTGGAGGGGGTGCGGCGCCAGCTGCAGGGGCTGCGGGCCGAGCGGCGCGAACGGTTGAACGACCTGCTGCGCCGCCTTGCCCCGATGCTGCAGGACTCCGTGGTGGCCGAGCGCAACGGCCGGCCGGTGCTGGCGGTGAAGGCAGGCGCGGTGGGGCAGGTGAACGGCATGGTGCACGACAGCTCCGCTTCCGGCCAGACGGTGTTCGTGGAACCCCAGGGGGTAGTGGCCCTGGGCAACCGGCTGCGGGAGCTGGAGGGGCAGGAGCGGGAGCTGGAGCAGGAGGTGCGCGCCGAGCTGAGTGCGCGGGTGGGGGTGGAGGCCCAGGCCCTGGAGGGGCTGCAGGCGGTGCTGGTGCGGCTGGATGCGGGTGTGGCCAGGGCCCGCTACGGAGCCTGGCTGGGGGCGGTGCGCCCCGAACTCGACGACGACCCCGAGGCCCCCTTCGCCCTCCAGGACCTGCGCCATCCGCTGTTGCTCTGGCAGCAGCGGCGCGAGGGCGGCACCCCGGTGGTGCCCGTGAGCCTGGCGGTGGGCCCCGAGCTGCGGGTGGTGGCGATCACCGGCCCGAACACCGGCGGCAAGACGGTGACCCTCAAGAGCGTGGGACTGGCGGCCCTGATGGCCCGCGCCGGCCTGTTTCTGCCCTGCGGCGGCACGCCCCGGCTGCCCTGGTGCGGCCGGGTGCTGGCCGACATCGGCGACGAGCAGTCGCTGCAGCAGAACCTCTCCACCTTCAGCGGCCACATCCGGCGCATCGCCCGCATCCTCGAGGCCCTGGCGCCCGGCGGGGATTCGGCGGACCCCACGGGCCCCGCGAGTCTGGGCGGCGCTTCGCTGGTTCTGCTCGACGAGGTGGGTGCGGGTACCGATCCCACCGAGGGGGCAGCCCTGGCCGCGGCTCTGCTCAGCCACCTGGCCGAGACGGCCCGCCTCACGATCGCCACCACCCATTTCGGTGAGCTCAAGGCGCTGAAGTATGCCGATCCGCGCTTCGAGAACGCCTCGGTGGCCTTCGACGTGGACACCCTCTCCCCCACCTATCGCCTGCAGTGGGGCATTCCGGGGCGCAGCAACGCCCTGGCGATCGCCCGCCGCCTGGGGCTTGAATGGGCGGTGGTGGAGGCGGCGGCCCGGGCCCTGGAGCCCGGCGGCGAGGGGGATGTGAACCGGGTGATCGAGGGGCTGGAGCGCCAGCGCCAGCGCCAGCAGGAGGCGGCCGAGGAGGCCGCCGCCCTGCTGGCCCGAACCG
>JBJTUJ010000085.1:0-10633 GCA_046080685.1 Cyanobium sp.
TCGGCCGAGCTTCCCCTCTCCTGGTCCGACCTGCAGGCCTTTGCCGCCGTCGAGCCGGATCCCCTCACCGGCCCCACCAACCCCCGCTCCCGCCTGCGCACCTTTGGGCAGCCGGAGGGCGCGGTCCGCGTCACTCTTTTCCGCGATCACCACGCCTGGTGCCCCTACTGCCAGAAGGTCTGGATGTGGCTCGAGGAGCGCCAGGTTCCTTACCGCGTTGCCAAGGTCACGATGTTCTGTTATGGCGAGAAGGAGGACTGGTACCGGCGCCGTGTGCCCTCCGGCATGTTGCCCGCGATTGAACTCGACGGCCGTCTCGTCACCGAGAGCGACCGGATCCTGGAGGTGCTCGAGGCCACCTTCGGCAGCCTCGGGCCCGGCATGAACGACCCCCTGGTCCTGCCCCTCCGCCTGCTCGAACGCCTGCTCTTCCGCGCCTGGTGTCAGTGGCTCTGCCAGCCCCACGGGCCCGGCGGGGCCGCGGAGCTGGCCCGCCGGGCCTTCGACGATGTGGCCGCCCGCATGGCAGAAGCCCTCGAGGCCACTCCGGGGCCCTTCCTGCTGGGGGATCTCAGCACCGCCGATCTCGTGTTCGTGCCCTACGTGGAGCGAATGTCGGCGAGCCTCGCCTACTACAAGGGCTACCTGCTGCGCCGCAGCCATCCGGCTATCGACCGCTGGTTCGCGGCCCTCGAGCAGCGCCCCACCTATCTGGGCACCCAAAGCGACTTCCACACCCACGTCCACGACCTGCCTCCCCAGATGGGGGGCTGCCATGCGGAGGCCTCATCGGCGCGCCGCCAACTGGCCGAGCGCATCGACCATGGCCCCTGGCCGATCGTCGACGTGGGCCCCGACCCCGAAACCAGCGAGCCCCCGGCGGCCGATGCGACGGGCCGGGCGATCGGCCGGGTGCTGCGCCACCGGGGCGTGCTGGTGCGTCGCTACTCCCGCAACGGTGAAGGCTTTGATGCCGCCCTGCGCTGTGCCCTCACCCATCTCGCCCTGGGCGTGGACTGCCCGCCGCCTCCGGGCAGCGGAGCCGCCCTGCGCACCCTGCGGGATCGCATCTGCGTTCCGCGCGACATGCCTCTCCATGCCGCACGCCGGCTTCGCCAGGCCCTGGAGCACATCGCCGGACTAGACCCAGCGGATCCGGCGGCCCAGGGGTTGCCGATCCCGGTGCATCATCGCCGCGATCAGGACCCGGCGCCGTTCCTGGCAGCCGCCGGCTGAAGCCTCAGGCGAGCGGGGATCTCAACGGCCCGGGTGACGAACGGTGCGCCAGTCGCCGGTGGCGGTGCTCACCTCCACACCAATGCCAACGGGCTCCTGGGCTCCGCCCACCTCTTCGCGCCACCACGCCACGGCTTCGAGCCAGGCGGTCTCCAGCGAGTCGTAGAGATCGTCGAGGACGGGGTGAGGATCCCCGTGCTGATCCACCAGGCGGTAGCGCCGGGCGGTGCCATAGCGCTGGCCCAGGGTTGCGGGAACGGAAGGAACAGCCACCACACATATCGCTACGGTCCTCTCACTCTGCTGCTTGTGACAGATCCGGACTGTCACCATCGCGACATCAGGACGTCTTCGCCGGTGACCGTCGCCCGGTGCGCGCGCTCACCTGCCGGCTGCGGTTCTGATAGGCATGCACCACCGGCAGCCGCTCCGCCTCCCAGGCCTGCAGCGCCCCCACCGGATCCGGTGCGTCGTCCGCCAGGCGGGCCGCCAGTTCCACGGCGTCCTCAAGCCCGGCGGTCATCCCGCGTGCCTGGGAGGAACTCATGGCATGGCCCGCATCGCCGATCAGGGCCACGCGCCCCTCCACCAGCCGCGGCAGGGGATCGATGTCGAACGACCAGTTGGCCACCACCGCCTCGGCGGGAGTGGCGGCAATCAGGTCGGCCACGTCGGCCGGCAGTTTGGCCAGGGCCTCTGCCGGCACCGGCTCCCGCAGCAGCAGGCGCTGCTCCTCGCGCCCGGCCGGCAGGGGCTCCTCCTGGAAAAAGCCCCAGTGGGTGAGGGGAGTGCCGTCGGCGGCGCGGCCGAGATCGAAGACGTTGGCGTAGACGCCCCTGCCCCGGGCATACACGATGAAATCCCCATCGCCGCAGAACTCTGCGTCCGGCAGCACGCCGCGCCACACCCGATCGCCCAGATAGTGCAGCCGCCGCTCGGGGGCCAGAGCCGGGGCCACCCGGGAGAACAGGCCGTCGGCCCCCACCAGCAGGGCTCCCTGCCAACGACTGCCGTCGGCGAAGAGGGCCCGCACGGCGCAGGCATCCTGCTCCCACTCCACCAGTTCGGCGCCGGACCGGAAACTGCCCGGCGCCAGCCTCTCGGCCAAGGCCCCCAGGATCGCCGGCCTCGGGATCAGCAGCGAGGGCAGTTCGCCCGGAGCTCGCTCGGCCGGGCTGGTTTCGATCGGATCGCCGCGCAGATTGCGGAAAAGGAACCGCTGCACCGGGATGCCGGCCGCCAGGATCTCCTCAAGCAGATCCGGGATCCCGGCAGCGGCGATCGCCTCGACGCCGGCCTTCACCAGCAGGATGCCGCAGCCCTCGTCCCGCAGCTGCGGCGACCGCTCGAACAGCGTCACCGCATGCCCCTGGCGCTCCAGCAGCAGGGTGAGCAGCAGGCCGGCACTGCCGGCCCCCACGACGGCGATGGGCTTGGATCGATCCATCGAACGTGGGGGCCGGTGTGGCTCAGCGCAGGAACAGCATCTCCTGATAGGAGGGCAGGGGCCAGAGGTTGTCATCCACCAGGGCTTCCAACCCGTCGACGGCCTGGCGCAGCCGGCCCATCAGCGGCAGCAGCACGTCAGCGCAATGGCGGACGTGTGCCTCGGTGCCGTGGGGGGGATGGTCGATCGCATCCTGCAGCTGGCCGGCCACGTCCATCAGGGCCTGGCTGTGGGCCGCCACCTGCTGCTGGGTGTCCGGAGACACCTGCAGACCCATCGAGCTCTGCAGCTGCAGGGAGCCCGCCAGCTCGCCCAGGTAGCGCATCGCCGCTGGATACACCTGGGTACGGGCGATCTGAACCGCCAGCTTGGCCTCCACCTCGATCGCCAGGATGTACTGCTCCGAGTACACCTCGTAGCGGCTCTCCAGCTCCACCGGCGTGAGCACGCCGGTGCGCTCGAACAGCTCGCGCACGTTGTCGCGCTTCAGCACCGGCAGGGCATCGGCGCTGGTGCGCAGGTTCTCCAGGCCCCGCTCCTCCACGGCGATGCGGTGCCACTCGGAGGAGTAGCCGTCGCCGCCGAACACCACGTTGCCGTGCTGGGTCATCACGTCCTGCAGCACCGCCAGGGCGGCGGCGGCGAGCGGCGAGCCGCCGTTCAGGCGGGTCTGCAGCTGGTCGGCGATCCAGGAGAGCGAATCGGCCAGGATCGTGTTCAGCACCACCAGCGGACCGGCCACCGACTGGCCAGAGCCCACGGCGCGGAACTCGAAGCGGTTGCCGGTGAAGGCGAAGGGAGAGGTGCGGTTGCGGTCGCCCGGATCCTTGGCGAACTCGGGCAGGGTCTCAACGCCGAAGTTCATCACCCCGCCGATCGAGGAGCCGCTCAGCTGGCCTTCGCGGATCTGCCGGAAGACATCCTCCAGCTGGCTGCCCAGGTACACCGAGATGATCGCCGGCGGCGCCTCGTTGGCACCGAGGCGATGGTCGTTGCTGGCGGTGGCGATCGCCGCCCGCAGCAGCGGACCGTAGAGGTGGATGCCGCGGATCACGGCGCCGCAGAACAGCAGGAACTGCAGGTTGTCGTGGGGGGTGTTGCCCGGATCGAGCAGGTTGCCCTGGGTGGCGCTGCCGATCGACCAGTTCACGTGCTTGCCCGAGCCGTTGATGCCGGCGAAGGGCTTCTCGTGCAGCAGGCAGGCCATGCCGTGCTTCTTGGCCGTTTCCCGCAGCACCGTCATCGTGAGCTGCTGGTGGTCGGTGGCCACGTTCGCCGCCTCGAAGAAGGGGGCGATCTCAAACTGGGAGGGCGCCACCTCGTTGTGGCGGGTCTTGGCGGGGATCCCCAGCTTGTAGAGACGGCGCTCCACCTCCTGCATGAACACCTGCACCCGCTCGGGGATGGCGCCGAAGTAGTGGTCGTCGAACTGCTGCCCCTTGGCCGAGGGCTTGCCGAACAGGGTGCGGCCCGCCAGCAGCAGGTCGGAGCGCAGGGGCAGCCAGGCGTTGTCGATCAGGAAGTACTCCTGCTCGGCGCCGCAGCTGGAGTTGATCGGGGCGATCTCCTTCTCGCCCAGCATCTTCAGCAGCCGGCGGGCCTGGCCGTCCACGGCGGCGTTGGAGCGCAGCAGCGGTGTCTTCTTGTCGAGGGCCTCACCGGTCCAGGACACGAACACCGTGGGGATGCAGAGGGTGACCCCGTTGGGGGTCTCCATCAGGAAGGCCGGGCTGGTGATGTCCCAGGCGGTGTAGCCGCGGGCCTCGAAGGTGGAGCGGATGCCGCCGTTGGGGAAGGAGGAGCCGTCGGGCTCGCCCTGCACCAGCAGCTTGCCGGTGAACTCAGCGATTGCGGTGCCGTCGCCCTGGGGCGAGATGAAGCCGTCGTGCTTCTCGGCGGTGGAGTTGGTGAGCGGGTAGAAGACGTGCGAGTAGTACAGGGCGCCGCGGCTGGTGGCCCACTCCTTCATCGCCTGGGCCACCACGTTGGCCACCGACACGTCGAGCTTCGTCCCCTCCTTGACGGTGCGCTGCACCGACTTGAAGATCTCCTTGGGCAGGGCGGCCTTCATCTTGTCCAGCGAGAACACGTCGCTCGCCCAGAGTTCGTCGAGCTTCTGGATCGGAGGCGTGGGGGCCGGGCTGCGCCCCTGAATCGTCTGGATGGCGGCGAGGCGTTGGGGGCTGGGCATCGAGAGGTGGAGCTTGGATGAGACACATCCAATCTTCAGGCCAAACCGTTCGTGTGGCGCCGTTGCTACCGATTGGCCATCCGCCTTCGGATCCGCACCCAGGTCGATCAGCGCAGGTAGCGGCGGATCGCCGGACGGCACCAGAACACCAGAAACGCCGTGTTGGCGAGCCACAGCAGCGGAGCCGCCACGGCCAGGGTTCCGCGCCCCGCCTCCACCAGAACCAGGCGCACGATGCCGTAGGGGAGCGCCACCGCCAGGCTCATCGACAGCGCCACGATCGCCAGCACCTGGCCCCAGTGCCGCCAGCGCAGCAGGGCGATGCAGGCCACGATGCCCACCACCGCCGTGGGCAGCACCGCCCCGGCCGCCACGGCGATGTGGGTGGCCCGCCAGGTGGGATCGCGCAGGATCACCGCCAGCATCGCTGGGATGACCAGCACATTGACCACCAGCCCCAGCCAGGCCAGGGGCCGGTAGCCGCGCGGCGGCTCGAGCATCGCCGCGGTGGTGAGCAGGGGGGCCTGAGTCTGCATCAGCCCATTCTCACCATCTCGCCGTCGATTCGGTCGCTTCGCTTACAGATTCACCGCAGCTTCTCCCTGGAAGTGGGAGCCGGGGGTGGCGGGCTCAGACCAGCTCGAACAGCAGCAGATCGGCGCCCTGAGGCCCTGCCGCCAGCCGCAGAGGTTGCGGGTCGCTGCCGCTCTCGAAGCCCAGGCCGTCGCCACGCCTGAGCAGCCCGTCCGCCGGAGCGGCCGCAGGCACGCCGCCGTCGGGGGTCGCCAGCTGCACGCTGCCTTCGACCAGTTGCAGCCAACCCAACCGCCCGTCCGCCACGGCAAGGGGAAGGGAGGCGCCTGCGGCGGGCCGGGCCCGCCGCAGGCGTACCGGCCGGTGGATGGCCATCGCGCCGCCTCTACCGGAGGGGTCGAGCAGCGGCGTCCAGTCCTCGCCGATCGGGAACGCTTTCTGGTCGTAGGCCGGCGGGATGCCCTGGCTGGCCGGTTCGATCCAGATCTGCAGCAGACGGCAGGGCACCACACCCTCATTCCATTCGCCGTGCACCACGCCGGTGCCCGCGCTCATGCGCTGCACTTCGCCGGCCCGGATCACTTCGGCATTGCCCATGGAGTCGCGATGGGTCAGCTCCCCTTCCACCATCACCGTCACGATCTCCATGTCCCGGTGCGGGTGGAGGTCGAAGCCCCGGCCGGGGGCGATGGTGTCGTCGTTGATCACCCGCAGCGGGCCGAAGCCCATCCAGCGGGGATCGAAGTGACCGGCGAAGCTGAAGCTGTGCCAGCTGTCGAGCCAGTCGAGGCGGCTGTGGAACCGTTCGCCGGCCGGGCGGAACAGGAAGGTGGTCGCCGGTCCGCCGGCGACGGGTGAGGAGCTGGTCATGGCTGGACCTCAGAGCTGGATGGGTTGGAGCTGGGCCAGGCGGGCGACGATGTCGTCGATGCTGGCGTCGGCGGCGGGCCTGGCGCGGTTGGCCACCAGCTGCCGCCCCACCACGTGGGCGCCGAGGTGGGCCAGCTGGATGCGCAGGGCGGTGAGCACCTCCACCCCGCCGCCGCCGGAATGGGTGGCGATGGCGATCGGACGGCCGTTGAACAGCAACCGGAAGTCGTCGCCCTGCACCGAAAGCCAGGCGATGGCACTGGTGAGCACCGGAGGGATCGAGCCGTTGTATTCGGGCGCGCAGATCACCCAGCGGGGCACCGCGGCCATCCGCCGGTTCAGCGCCGGCACGGTCTCGGGCACGCCGGCGGCGGCGTGGAGGCGGGGGTTGTAGAGGGGCAGATCGAGGGTGGTGAGGTCGAGCAGCTCGGCGCTGAGACCCTGCTGGCGGGCGGCCTCGCCGAAGCGGCCGGCCAGCTGGAGGTTCTCGCCGCTGCTGGCGGCGATCACGAGAACGTCGGAGGCGGGGCTCATCGGGGGAGGAAGGGATAGTCGGTGTAGCCCGCGGGACCGGGGCTGTAGAAGGTGGAGGGGTCCACGGCGTTGAGCGGTGGTCCGAGGCGCAGGCGCTCCGGCAGGTCGGGATTGGCGAGGAAGGCGTTGCCTAACGCCACCGCATCCACCACTCCGGCGGCGATGGCCGCGTCGGCTTCCGCCGCGTCGTACCCCATGTTGGCGATCAGGGGGCCGCGGAAGCGCTCGCGCACCGGGGTGAGCACATCGCCCTGCTGGATGGCGAGGAAATCGCCGCGCATCAGGTGCAGGTAGTCGAGCCCCCGGTCGTTGAGGTGCTCCCCCAGCCAGCTGGCCAATCCCACAGGATCGCTGTCCCTGATGTCGTTGTAGGAGTTCAGCGGCGAGAGGCGCAGCCCCATCAGCGGCGTTTCGCCCCGCACCGCCGCCAGCACCTCCAGCAGCAGGCGGGCCCGATGCTCCACCGGTCCGCCGTAGGGACCTGGCGATGGTTGGTGCCGTCCCGCAGGAACTGGTCGATCAGGTAGCCGTTGGCTCCGTGCACCTCCACCCCGTCGAAGCCGGCGGCGGTGGCGTTGCGGGCGGCGACGCGGAAGCCCTCCACGATCTGCGGCACCTCCTCGTCGGTCAGGGCGCGGGGCACGGTGTAGGGCTTCTTGCCCTCCTGGGTGTGCACCTCGTCGCCGCTGATGGCGATCGCACTGGGCGCCACCGGGACGCGCCCGCCGTTGAGCAGGGGATGGCAGGCGCGGCCGCCGTGCCAGATCTGCAGAACGATCCGGCCTCCGGCGGCGTGCACCGCCTCGGTGACCTGGCGCCAGCCCTCCACTTGGGTGTCCGAGTGGATGCCGGGCTCACGGGCGAAGGCCGAGTTGCCCTCCATCGCCATCGTGGCCTCGGCCACGATCAGCCCGGCGCTGGCGCGCTGGGCGTAGTACGTGGCCATCAGGGGCCCCGGCACGTGCCCGTCCTCGGCCCGGCAGCGGGTGAGGGGGGCCATCACCACCCGGTTGGGCAGGGTGAGGGTTCCCAGGGTGAGGGGCGTGAACAGATCGGTCATCGGGAAGGCCGTGCGCCGCGTCTGCCAGGACTGTGACCCGGACGCCGGCAGGCTGGCAAGACGGCACCAACGGGTGCCCGACGCACCTCTGGGTGACCCATGCCGCCGGTAGCGGTGTCCGGGCGGTACGTTCGACGCAGTCCGCAACGGGCCGCATCGGCCTGCCGCCATGGGTTCCGTCCCGCCGGCGTCCGCGCCGTTGGCGCCTGCCGCCGCCTTTCCGTCGCTGCGTCGGGGTGCCCTGACCACCCTTCAGGTGAACCTCGGCTACCGGTGCAACCAGGCCTGCCGCCACTGCCATGTGGATGCAGGGCCGACGCGCACCGAGAGCATGGAGGCCGCCACCCTGGCCCTGATCGCCCCTGTGATCGAGGCCCGGGGCATCCGCTGCCTCGATCTCACCGGCGGTGCCCCGGAGCTGCATCCCGGTTTTCGCGATCTGGTGTGCCAGGCCCGGGGGCTGGGGGTGGAGGTGATCGACCGCTGCAATCTCACGATCCTCAGCGAGCCCGGCCAGGAGGACCTTGCCGATTTTCTTGCAGAGCAGGGCGTGCGTGTGGTGGCCTCCCTGCCCTGTTACCTGGAGGCGAACGTGGATCGCCAGCGAGGCGGCGGGGTGTTCCTGCGCAGCATCGCCGGCTTGCAGCGCCTCAATGCCCTGGGCTACGGCCACTCCGGACGCGGCCTCGACCTCACCCTTGTCTACAACCCCCAGGGCCCCAGCCTGCCGCCGCCCCAGGATGTGCTGGAAGCCGAGTACCGCCGGGTGCTGGGTGACGCCTACGGCATCGTCTTCAACCGGCTGTATGCCCTGGCCAACATGCCGATCCACCGGTTCGCGGCCACCCTTGCGGCCGAGGGAAGCCTGGAGGCCTACCGGGATCTGCTGCGCAGCCACCACAATCCCGCCAACGCGCCGGCGGTGATGTGCCGCAGCCTGATCAGCGTCGACTGGCAGGGCAGGCTTCACGACTGCGACTTCAACCAGATGCTGGGCCTGCCCGCCGGCCACCCGTCCCTGGGCCATCTGCGCGATCTGCTTGACAGCGACCCGGCAGGGGCTCCGATCGTCGTGGCCGAGCACTGTTTCGGTTGCACGGCCGGCAGCGGCTCCAGCTGCGGCGGTGCGCTGACAGAGGAAGGATGAAGCGGCTCAGGCTGCCGAAGCTTCACCCGTGGACTCTTCCTGTTTCTCCACCACAGGCCGGTGGGTGCCCAGCAGGCGGCAACCGATCTGGATCTCCCCCTCATCGAGCAGACGGCCGATCTTCAGCGCCTTGGCCTCCTCGTCGCGCTCGAAGTTCGACTGGTGGGTGGTGAGCCAGTCGATCTCTTCCTGGGTGATGATCCCCGTGGCCATGGTCTCGAGGAAGATCTCGCCGATGAGCATGGATGCCTGGGGCTCGGGCCCTTGGAACCACCGGACTGTATCTGCGAACGGCCGGTTTGAAGCGGCTCCGGGGGCGTTCGCATCACACCCTCCCGCCATCCCCTCGCCCTCGCGGACAGCGTCGAGGACCGCGTGGAGGAGGAGTGCAGCCCGACGAAGAGAGGCCCGATCCCTGAGGGGACCGGGCCGGGGTGAACGTCTTCGTGGCAATGGCTGAAAGAGAAGGCTGAACGGACGATGGGCCTGTCAGGGCCGGGGATGGGTGATGCGGCCGGTTACGAGGATCCGGGCCGTCATGCGGTCGCCATCATGGTGTCGTCAGCGGGGAAACGATCGTGCCAACGATCGGTACTTCGAAGCGATGCATCGAAGGATGAATTGGGGGTCGGAGCTGCTGAGGGCGGCACCTGGGGCCATGGCATCCAAGCGATCGGTCGATGTCTGACCCGGGGGCACCTCTGGCGGTGCATCGGGTGGTTCTCGGAGGAACCGGACGACCGTGAATCGGATCGAGACTGTTGGAGCAGGGGCCTGCAGTCAACCAACTCCTGACGGCTGACCGGGTGGTGCTTCTTCCATCACTGGACCCTCCTGGTTCGTATCACCACTGTCGTTCTGCCTCCAGGCCGAAGCCATAGGCATTCATGCCTGACTTCAAGGGGCAGGCAACGGCGCAGTGTCCGGAGCGGGAGCGGCAGGAGCCATCGACGGAGCTCGCGCAGCGGCCGGGCCACCGGATGGGACTGCGCCCGTCCCGATCCTGCAGCGTGCGGCGGTCAGGCGGGGCCCCTGCTGCCCAGGAACAGGGAACGTGGCCGGCGGATGAGTTGGGACAGGACGCCCTTCCCCTGGCGGTGAAGTTGCAGAACATGGTGACCCTCGGCGCTGATCTGCAGGGCCTGGGATTCAGCGTCCGGTCTGATCCATTCGGCGACCAGGGCTCTGCGGATCTGCGTGGTGATCAAGGCGTCGAGTTCAGAAGCGCTTTGGTCGGCATCACCGAGGATCTGTCGGCGGATGGAGGCTGACACTTCAGCGCGATCTGCTGTTCCGCCACTGCCCTCGAGGGCCTCGAGCATGGCCGCAAGGATGGTTGTGCGGGAGTGGACCGGTTGCTGCATCGCTGCGGCGTTGGGGTCGGTGCTTGGTAAATCCATAGGCATTCACGTTAGGTTCATAAAACCGCGTCGTCGTCCTTCAGGAAAAAAGGTCATGGCTCCCGGCGCCTCACGCCCGCGGCAGGGCCGCTCAGTTGCGTCGGTTCGCTGACGCGGGGCGGGATGCCGGCTTTCCTCGTGGCGGGTCTCTTTGGATTCGCTTAAGATTCGGGTTCAGCGCATCCATGGCGTGAACGAGAACCATCCCGTCCTC
>JBJTUJ010000086.1:0-3621 GCA_046080685.1 Cyanobium sp.
ACGTCGCTGCCGGTGCCCACATTCAGATGCTGCAGGTCCTCAGGCTGGGGTTGCCAGCGCTCAAGGCAGAACACGGCAGCGTCGGCAAGATCGTCAACATGCAGAAACTCACGCCTTGGAGTTCCGCTGCCCCAGCAGGTCACCACCGCATCCCCCCGCTGGGTTGCTTCATGAAAACGGCGGATCATGGCAGGCAGCACGTGGCCGTTGGTGGGGTGATAGTTATCCCCCGGCCCGTAGAGATTGGTGGGCATCAGGCTGATGGCATCGAATCCGCTCTGGGCCCTGAGAGCCCTGCAGAGCTGGATGCCGGTGATCTTCGCGATGGCATACCACTCATTGGTGGGCTCAAGTGCACCTGTCAGCAGAGCGTCCTCGCGGATGGGCTGAGGCGCGAACTTTGGATAAATGCAACTGCTGCCAAGGAACAGAAGGCGACGACTTCCGCTACGCCATGCATTTTCAATCACATGGTTCTGGATCTTGAGATTCTCCAGAAGAAAATCAGCGGGATAAGTGGCATTGGCCAGAATGCCCCCCACCTTGGCGGCTGCAAGCACCACCACGTCCGGCCTTTGAACCGTGAACCAGGCGGCCGTGGCAACCGGATCAGTAAGGTCAAGTTCTGCCCGGGACGCGGTGATGATTCGTTCATAGCCCCCGTCAGTCAGTCGCCGGACAATGGCGGAACCGGCCATGCCACTGTGGCCTGCCACGAAGATGCGATCGGAGGGATTGATCAGCAGAGTCATGGCAGAGGGTTAGCAGAAGCGAAGCAGGAGGGAAGACTGAAGCCTGAAACGGATGAATGCCAGTCAGATCCTCAGGGCTGTGGGCGGATTCTCCATCGATCCGACCACCGCAAAGCCTTCCCTGCGAAGCACGGCTTCCTTGGCCGCCTCCTCCCTGTCGGCCTCAACCATCTCCGCCACCAGTTCTTCCAGGGTGGCGGTGGGCGTCCAGCCAAGCTGGCGATGCGCCTTGCTGGGATCCCCCAACAGGGTTTGCACCTCTGCCGGGCGGAAGTAACGCGGGTCGATGCGCAGCACCTCGGCCCCGGTGTCGGCACGGCGGCCCTTCTCATTGACCCCTTCACCATCCCAGATCATGCCGCCCCAGCCCAGTTCTGCGGCCGTGAGCTCGATAAACCGCCGCACCGATTCCTGCCGGCCCGTGGCAATCACATAGTCCTCAGGTGTGTCCTGCTGAAGCATGCGCCACTGCATTTCCACATAGTCACGCGCATGCCCCCAATCCCTGAGGGAATCCAGGTTGCCCATGAACAGGCACTGGTCCAGGCCGGCATCAATGCGAGCGAGGCCTCGAGTGATCTTCCGCGTAACGAAAGTTTCACCTCGGCGAGGTGATTCGTGATTGAAAAGGATGCCGTTGCACGCAAACATTCCATAGGATTCACGATAGTTCACCGTGATCCAATAGGCGTAGAGCTTGGCCACGCCATAAGGGCTGCGAGGATAGAAGGAAGTCGTTTCCTTCTGGGGGATCTCCTGGACCAAACCGTAGAGTTCGCTGGTGGAGGCCTGATAGATGCGAGTTTGATCGATCAGGCCAAGAATACGGACGGCCTCCAGGATGCGAAGCGTGCCAAGCGCATCACTGTTGGCGGTGTATTCCGGGCTCTCGAAACTCACTGCCACATGGCTCTGGGCACCGAGGTTGTAGATCTCATCGGGCTTCACCTGCTGAATGATACGGATCAGGTTGGTGCTGTCGGTGAGATCGCCATAGTGAAGAACCAGGCGCGGATCCCGTTCATGGGGATCCTGATAGAGATGGTCGATGCGATCGGTGTTGAAGCTGCTGGCTCGTCGCTTGATGCCGTGCACCACGTACCCCTTCTCCAGCAGGAGCTCTGCCAGGTAAGAGCCGTCTTGCCCAGTGATGCCGGTGATCAGTGCAGTGCGGGTCATGGCTTGACTCAAAGGAATCGATATTGACGCAGGCCTTGCACACCAGTGGCACGTGCTTGCCGTCGACTGAATTGACTTATACTAGGATTACCCTCTGGACGTATCACTCCCGATGCCTGCTCCCATAATTCTCTTTCTACCACTGAGAGAGAGTAGGAAAGGCGGTCGTGTCGTCGAACGTGCCACCATGTAGATGACTGGCAGGAATCGCACCAGAAGCACTCCAGCCATTCATCAGTCAGTGCCACAACCCTACGATAGGCCTGAAGAATCTCATCCGCCTTTCTCCTGCTCAATCCTCTTACAACCAAATGACCTACGTCTGTGAGGTAGAGATAATGTTTTGGAGAAACGCTTAACAAGCGTTCATCAGGATGATGAGGACACAAAATGACCCGACGGCGTAAACGCAATCGGGTTTTCGGTGATCCCTCAGGCCGCGCGTCTGGGGAGTGGGTCATGAAACAAGTGCACTGATCGGCTGAGGAGGCTTCATAAGTGAAGGGAAAGGGTGTCAAGCAGTGAAAGGTGTGGGGTATCGACATTTAAGCATAACTCTGGACGTCCACAGACCCGGCTGAACAAAATCCCAGCTCAACCAAGGAAGCTCAATCCCGGCGACCGCCGCCCTGGAGGGAGATGATCAGGCGCAGCAGGAACATGAAGAGGTTGATGTAAGTGAGGTACATGCCCAGGGCGCCGGCCAGGTACTGGTCGTCGCGGTAGGTGCGGGGCATGGTGTAGAAGTCGAGGAAGGCGGCTCCCACGAACAGAACGGTGCCGAAGCCAGCAATCAGCAGTTCAAAGGCACCGCCGCTGAACATGCCGGGAGCAAAGATTCCGCCCACCAGCTGAACCACCATGGCGATGATCAGACCGATCAGACCCAGGCCCACGGCCCCGCTCAGGGCCTGGCCGACGCTGTCGCTCATCCGGCGGCCCATCACCGAGGCCAGAACGAAGGTGATGCCGGTGGCCAGGGCCGCTGTCCCCACGGCACCGATGCCCGCCGTGGTGAGGGCGTAGCCGACGATGCCGCTGAGGGTGAACCCGGTGATCAGGCTGTAGGCCGTGAGCAGAGGAAGGGCCGTGGAGCTGTCCCCCTTGCTTGCCACGTTCTGCGCCACGAAGAAGAGGATGAAGTTGCCGATCAGCGCCACCCAGAACAGGGGCATGAACAGCGCGGCGTTGCTGGCCATCAGAGCCAGCCCGCCCATCACTCCAGCGGCGGTGAGCACCATGCCTCCGCCCACGTAGGGCAGGGCCTTGTTGACGACATTGGGACCCACCAGGCCACCGGATTGGGCCTCGCGGATCGCTTGCTGGAAATCACTGCTGGCCGGCATGGCGGCATCGGATTCGGACTCGGTCCATCCTGACAGCCCTCGCCTGAGGGTGGCAGGGGTGCGTGTGCGGATCTCCTCCTTCCTCAGCGCGGGCGCCCGCCAGCATCCCGGCTGGCATAGGCCTGCACCAGCCGCTGCACCAGCGGGTGGCGCACCACATCGGCGTCCCCGAACCGGCAGATGGCCACGCCTTCCACCCCCTGAAGCACCTGGGCCGCCTCCACCAGGCCACTGAGCTGACCGGGCGGCAGATCGATCTGGGTGGTGTCGCCCGTCACCACCATCCGCGAGTTCTCACCCAGGCGGGTGAGGGCCATGCGCATCTGGGCGCAGGTAGTGTTCTG
>JBJTUJ010000087.1:0-6082 GCA_046080685.1 Cyanobium sp.
CACAGCCCCGCCGGCCTCCGGGGCCAGCGGCAGCAGCGACAGCACCTGGGGCGGCGTGGCGTCGGCGGGGTAGATCAGGCGCACCCGCAGGGAGCGCCGTTCGCCGGGGGCCAGGCGCACCTGGCCCAGCGGTGGGCCCTCCTCGCCGGCCCGCAGCACCAGGTGGAACGCCTGCCTCCCGAGGGGGCGGCCCTGGGGCACATAGAGGCCGCTCACCTCCACCGTGCCCCGGAAGGTCACGGCGCGACTGGGGGTCACGGCGAAGCGCAGGCCCCCCAGGGGACGGTCGTGCTTGAGGGGCGATTCAAAGCTGAGCGCCAGGGCCGCCGGCCGGCCGGTGTCGTTCACCAGCGGCAGCACCAGGTCGTAGGTGACGCCGTAGTTGCCGTGGGCAGCCCAGGCGGTGCCTGGGTAGAAGGCCGCCAGCGAGGCGGTCTGCACCTGGGCCGTGCCCAGGCTGCCCCGCTCCAGGGAGGCGATCGGCCAGGAGATCGGCGCCCGGCTCACCGGCAGCTCGCTGCTGCCCGCGGCCGCCAGCCGGCCCCGCCAGGTGCTGCCGGTCTGCACGCCGCTGACGCGCGAGTACACCATCCCTCCCGGAGCGCCCCTCGGGGTGGGGGCATGCTCCTTCGGGATCAGGCCGCCTTCCAGCAGCTGGCGCCAGACCGCCGGCGATGGCGCGCGGTCGCCATCGGCCGGAGCCGCCAGCAAGGCGAGGTCGAGGGGGCCGTCGCTCTGCAGCTGCAGCTGGAGGTTGCGGCCGTTGAGCAGGGGATCAAGGCCCCGCACCGGCAGGGACAGCTCCAGCAGGGTGGTGATGCGGCCCGGCTCCAGGGTCCAGCCCGATGGCAGGCCCGCGCCCCGTTGCCGCTGCAGCAGCTCGGTGGCCACCCGGCTGCCCGGCCCCGACCACACGGGCGTCGTACTCGCGCCCTGGGGCATCAGGGTGGGCAGGGGCAGGAACGGCGCAGCCGGCTCCCGGCCGTCGGGGGACTGGGAGAGGGCGGTCGATCCGGCCAGCAGCTGCAGCCGCACGGGGCGCTCGCCCCGGGGCCGGCCCACAAGGGCGAGCCACATGGTGGAGTTGAGGCTCTCAGGCCGGCCGGCGTAGACGTGGTGGCTGAACAGGTCGAACCGCCCGCTCAGGGGCTGGTTGAGGTGGGCGGAGGGATCCACCTGCCCGCTGCCGGCGAAGGTGGAGAGCAGGATCCCCGCGGAGCGGATCAGCTCCGGATTGTTGTCATTGACCATGGGCACCCCATCCAGCCCTCCGGCCAGGGGGGCGACGGTGCGGGGCCTCAGCACGGAGGTGGGACCAGCGGCCGGAGCCGGTGGCTTGGCCGCCACCTTCGCTGTTGCCGGGGTTCCGCTGGCGAAGGCCACCGCCGGCAGGCCGGCAAGCGGCAGGAGCAGGAGCAGCGCACCGATCGTTCTCATGGCAGGGCCGGGCGGGCTGGCTCGCCCTGGTTGGGGAGGTCGGCGCTGGAGACCACCCCCTTGCCCACCAGGGTGCGGGACATCGTGGCGGCCATGGCGCGGATCAGCTCGCCCGAGCGCGGATCGTTGAACGGACCCTTCACCATGAATGCCGCCACCGCCCGCTGGCCGCTGGGCAGCTGGATCAGGGCCGCATCGGAGTAGGCGATGCCGATGTCGCCGGTCTTGTTGTAGGCCGTGATCCCGTAGGGCAGCAGTTCCGCGTCGGGACTTGACGACTCCTTGCCCAGACCCTTGAGCAGGCCCGCCGGTATCAATGTGTTGGTGCCGGAGGTGCCGAGGATCTCGCGGAAGAGGTCGCGGGCCCTGGGGCTGAGCTTCTCGCCCGTGTCCACCAGGGCGATCGACTTGGCCAGATCGCGGGCGCTGGTGGTGTTGGTGCCGCCCAGATCCGGCAGCCAGTTGTTGATCACCGTGGCCGGCAGACCGAGGGACTGGAAGCGGGCGTTGAGGGCCTGCCGGCCGCCCAGACGCTTGATCAGCAGGTTGGTGGCGCTGTTGTCGCTCACCCGGATCATCTCGGTGGCGGCCTCAAAGAAGGGGAAGCGGGTGCCGAGGGGCTTGTTGGCCATCCAGCCGGCACCACTGCCCTGGACCTCCTTGGTGAGGGGCAGGGGCTCGTTCCAGCGCAGCTTGCCGCGGTCGAGATCGTCCAGGCCCGCCAGCAGGATCGGGGTCTTGATCGAACTGGCGGCTGGCATCGGCTTGTCGGCCGCCATCTGGGCATAGCGGCCGTCGTCGAGCACCAGCAGGAAGCCGCTGGCCGTCAGCCCCTTCTGGGCCGCTGCCAGCTGGGTCCACTGGCGGCTGAGGTCGGTGAGTTCGCGGCGGGGGTCGAAGCGGCCCAGAGCCATGCCGCCGGCAGCGATCCGGGGAGCGGCATCCACCTGGGGTTTGCCCACCGCGCCCTGGGCCAGCCGGGGCGCCAGCAGCTTCAGTCCCGTGCCCACCAGAACGCCGAGCCCGGCGCCCATCACGGCCAGGCGCAGCACCAGCAGCAACGGGCGCACCAGGGGGTTGCTGCTGCGGGAGCGGGGTGATCGGCCGCTGTTCACGGTGGAGGAAGGGGCGGGGGGAAGGCTCCGACGCTAGGGGTGGCGTCAATGGGCAGGCCGCGGCGGCTGGCCCAGCGCAGCTGCGCCACCATCCCCCGCAGCAGGGCCACTTCGTTGCTGCCTGGCTGGGCCCGCTGCAGCAGGGTGCGCAGCTTCGCCATCCGGGCCCGGGCTGTGTGGGCATGGAGAAAACCCACCTCCAGCAGCAGGGCCTCCGCATCCGCCAGGGTCGCCTCCAGCGCCGCCCGGGGAGCGGGTTCCGGCGGCAGGGCCCCGGCGGTGGAAGCGGCGTTGTGGCCTTCCCGCAGGCTCTGCCATTCGTGCAGCACCACCGCCACGGCGTGGGAGAGGTTGAGCGAGCCGTAACTTCCGCCGGTGGGGATGTGGAGCAGCCGTCCCGCCTGGCGCAGCTCGTCGTTCCCCAGCCCCCGGTCCTCCCGGCCGAACACGAGCGCCGAAGGCTCCGCCGCCGGTGCGGCCCGCAGCCATGCCAGGGTCCGCTCGGGGGGATCGAGGGGCAGCGGTTCACCCTCGCCCCGTCCGCTGGTGGCCACCACCCGCCGGCAATCGGCCAGGGCCGCCGCCAGGGTGGGGTAGGTGCGGGCGGCCTGGAGCACCGGCCGGCCGTGCACCGCCATCCGCAGGGCCTCTTCGCCCAGGGGATCGCAGCGGGGGGCCACCAGCCGCAGGCCGGCGAGCTCGTAGTTCGCGCAGAGGCGGGCGACGCTGCCCACGTTGAGGGGGCCTGCCGGCTCCACCAACACCAGATGGAGGGTCATGACCCGATCCTGCCGCGGTGGTTCAGGGGAGGCTGTGCAGGAAGGCCAGCAGGTCGGCCATCGCCTGGGGCTCGGGCTGGAAGCGGGGCATCGGCGGTGTGCGGCCGCTGACCACCTGCTGAATCAGCTGGCGGTCGTTCTTGCGCCGGTCGACGCCGTGCAGGTTCGGCCCCACCAGGCCCTGGGCGGCCAGGCCGTGGCAGCCTGCGCAGTTGAGCCGGAACAGCCGCCCGCCGTTCTCCACCGAGCCGCTCAAGGCCAGGGTGGTGCGGGTGTAGGGATCGTTGCGCAGGGCCGGCAGCCCCAGCACCGCCCCCATCAGCAGCGAGGCGGCCAGCACCACCAGCAGCAGGGCCGCGAAAGCACCTCCCCGTCCAGCGGGCGGGGCGGGGAGGGTGACGACCTCGGGGCTGAGGTCGGGGGTGGGGGGCGTTCCGGTCACGGCCTGTGGCGGAGGGTCGCCGGGGCGGCGCCGCTCATGGAAGAATTGTGCAACGAACACCCACGGCCTTCCATGATCGAACCTCTGCTCTGCGGCATCGTGCTCGGTCTGATTCCCGTGACGCTGGTGGGCCTGTTCGTGGCGGCCTGGAACCAGTACAACCGTGGCAACGCCCTGGGCGGCTGATCGCTGTTTGCCGCTCGCCCCGGCGAGTCCAACTCCGGGTTCTGAACCTCAGCCCCTCCCTGCTCAACGGCGACGACCCACCGGTGATCGCCGACTTCAGAGAGAGAGTTTCCTCAGGAACGCCCTGATTTTGCTGTGGCGGGGTTGCTTGAGCAGACCCAGCGAGCCGCGGTGGGATTGCCCCCTGCTCCGCTGGAACCACGCCTGCCAGCTCTGAAGCACGGTCATCGACCCCTCCCGGCGCTTTGAGAACGCCGCGAAGCCGACCGCCAGCACGAGAGAGGACAGGACGGCACGGATGCTGCTCTGGATGATCTGCCACAGATCCTGGGGAGGGACTCCCTTGAGTTGATCGGCGGCGCGGATTTCCGTTCGCTCCAGCGTCTCCAGCATGGTCTTGCGCAGCGCCGGCAGGGGCTGGGCCAGTTGTGCGGCTCCCAGGGGAGCCACTTTGAGGGTCTGGAGACGCTGTTGCAAGTCGTTGGTGCTGGAGGATCCCTTGATCGCCTCCCGCACAGCCGCGATCCTGCCTGTCACCTCGCGGAGCTGGGTGCTCTGGTTGCTGTTGGCATTGCTGATGGCGCGCCACACCGCATAGACCTGCAGGGGAATCAGGAGCAGAAAGCCCAGCACGGCCACCAGGGCAAGGGAGGCAAACCTGTTGCGGCGGCGGATCAGATGGGGATTGGAGGGGTCGACATAGGCGGCCAGATGGACCAGCGCCAGACCGAGGAGGGCAAGGAAGCCGTTGTTGATCAGCGCCTGGGTGAACCTCAACTGCCAAGCAGGATCCAGCAGCCGCAGCGGCAGGCTGGTGGCCAGCACCACCAGTGCGTAGAGCATCAGCAGGCAGACGGCCAGAAGCCCGAACTGGGATGCGATCTGTCGGGTTGGCTCTGAGCGTTGCTCGGAAAGCCTTGGGGAGTCAGCCATGGCGGATCTAGAGGAAGATGAGGAAGTGGGAATCGGGTGGGAGCCAGGACAAAGGCCTGCCTCAAGGTGGGGCCGGGTGCCGTTCACATCATCACCCATGTCCCTGACGAATGATTGGTAGCACGGTGATCGTGCTTTGGCCTCCAATGAATCCTCGGGATCAGCTGTTCTCTTTGTGCTCATTCACACTGGTTGTGTAAACGTCTTCGGCAGCTGCAAATGTGGCCTTCTTGGCTCTGGTTGATTCGGCTCATCATCCGCTAAAAGCCTGGATGCGCCGTACTGTTATGCGTGTTGGCGTGATATCTGCAGTGGATGCGCAGCAGATGGAGGAGGCTTGCGGATGGGGAGGGGTTTAGGTTGGCTAACGAAATGCTTTGAGAATCGCGAACTTCTCGCGAACCTCGGCAGATCGATACGCCGGGCCATCATCTGGCTGGGAACGTGAGGATCTAGGGCTGGGCCACTGTTTCCAGCAGCACCATTTCCAGCAGCACCACCGTGCTTCCCCCGTAGCGGCGCTGGTCGCGGCATTGCCATCCCGGCGGCAGCTCCGGCACTGCGTCGCTGGCGCATTCCCACACCAGAATCCCTCCAGGGGCCAGCCATCCGCCCCGCAGCACCGCTGCCGCGATCGGGGTGTACAGGCCGGCGGCATAGGGGGGATCGGCGTAGATCAGATCGAAAGGGGCGGTGCAGGTTCGGCCCAGCCAGCGCAGCACCTCCTCGCAGTCCAGGCGTACAGCGGGGCCCGGTCCTCCTCGCTCGCCGGCGAGGCCTCCGCGCACAGCCTCCAGATTGGCCCGGGCCACGGCCACGACGCTCCGGTCGCGCTCCACCCCTACCACCTCGGCCACGCCGTGCTGCAGCGCTTCGCAGGCCATCGCGCCGCTGCCGCAGCACAGATCCAGCCAGCGAGCCCCCGCCAGCCGGGGCGCCAGCAGGTTGATCACCGCCAGCCGCACCCGGGAGCTGGTGGGGCGGGCCAGGTCCCCCTTCGGGCTGCGCAACCGCCGCCCCCCGCTCACCCGCAGGCTCATCGCGCCGGCAGCTGCACCAGCCAGCGCCGCAGCATCGTCTCTCCCACGGCACCCGACTTCTCGGGATGGAACTGGCAGGCGGCGATCGGCCCCTGTCCCACGGCGGCGGTGACCGGCGTGCCGGCGTAGTCCACCCGGGCGATGGTGCAG
>JBJTUJ010000088.1:0-2946 GCA_046080685.1 Cyanobium sp.
GTCCGACCACCCGGGTGAGCACCACCACCACCAGGTCCCCCAGACCCCGCACCAGCTGCTGCAGCTGGGGGGCCAGGGCATCGCGGGCCTCGAGGATCAGGGTGACCAGCTGCTGGGGCCAGCCCAGCCGCCGCAGTTCACGGTCGCGGGGTTCGGTGAGATCGATGCTGCTGATCCGGCCGGCCTGGAGCTGGTAGAGCGGCCGGCGGCTCTCGTAGAGATGGATGGGACGCTCGAACCACTCGCTCCAGCGCTGCTGGGCATTGAGGCGGTTGCGCAGCCGCTCGAGGTTGCGGGTGGGCAGGAATTCCGGATGGAGCAGATAGCGGCGCAGTTCGGGCCAGTCGGCGCAGGCGGCCAGCAGTTCGGCGCTCACCAGTTCGGCGCTGCGCACCAGCCAGTTGGCGAGCAGCATCTCCAGATAGAGCACGGCCTGGGGCTCATCGGGGGCCAGCAGGCTCCCGTCCACCAGCAGGGGCCTGGCCAGCACCAGGGTGGAGAGCATCGGGCGCGGATCGGGAAGCTCGGGATCCTCCGGCTCAAGATCGCTGCTGCGCAGCAGGCTGTCGACCACCGGCCGCAGTCCGCCATCGAAAGGGAGCTGAACATACGAGCCCGCCATCTGGCGCAGTGCCTCACGGCGCAGCTCCGGTTGCCGTTCCTGCCAGCGGCTGATCAGGCTCTCGAGCCCGCCGCCATCGGCCTGCAGGCGCTGGCGCAGCTGCGCGAACTGCTCGACCAGGGCGATCAGCAGATCGCGGCGCCTCTCCGGTTGCAGCCCGTCGAGGGCCAGCAGCCGGCCGCTGCCGTTCTCCGGCCCGCAGCCGGCCCCATCCAGCAGCCGGCTGCGAAGGGCCTCCCAGATCCCGTCGGCGGTGCGATCCCGGAGGGTGATGCTCACCGCTGCAGGCAGGGTGCCGGAGGGGGACGACGCCACCGCTGCGACGGCGGCATCCGCCTGCCCGCCTTGGCCTGGGCTCCAGGCCATGCTGATCGGCCCCCAGAGCCACAGCAGCAGGTGGCGGGCCATGCGCAGTTCCCGCAGGCGGCCCAGGAGCAGCAGCCGGGCCAGGTCGCCGGTTCCCTGCGCGCTCAGCAGCCTGCGGATGCCCGCCAGCTCGGTATCGATCTGCTGCAGCCCGCTCACCAGCAGCCACTGTCCCAGCCCCAGGGGCACGGCGGAGCCGCTCGGGCCGTCGCTGGCGGGCGCCTCGGTGCCGGCGAGGATGTTCACCAGACGGCCACCTGCCAGCAGGGTGTCCACCGCCTCGCGCAGATCCTCGGCCCCGGGATTCACCAGCAGGCCCTGCACCGGCAGCGTGAGCAGCAGATTGGTGGGATAGGCATGGCGGCCTGGCAGCAGCAACAGCACGGGGGCCGGCTGCCAGCGCTCCTGCAGGGCCCGCAGTTCAGCGGTGAGGCCGTCGCTGGCCGGGGCTCCGTCGAGGGCCCAGATCACCAGCCGCACCGGTCCCGTTCCGGCGGGGATGCCGGCAGTGGCATCGGTTACCACCCGGCCGGCGGAGGGTGGTTGCTCGAGCCAGCGCACCAGTCCCTCCCGCTGGAGGGGCTCGGCGAACAGCAGCAGCAGGGGAAGGGTCGGGTCCTGGCGTCGGCCCACGGAGGCAGGGCGCACGGTGGCAGGGCGCACGGTGGCTCACCGTAACGGGAGCGCCGCTGAAGGGCCAGTTCGCAGTGGACGGGGATGAAAGGCGGCCCGTGGGGCGATCAGCGCCGGCGGCCGGAGAGATGGAGGGTGTACGACTCGATGGCGTAGCCGGTGCGCTCCTCGATCTGGCGCAGCAGATCCTCGGGCAGACGCACGTCTAGATCCTCGATGCGGCCGGTGTCGATGCAGGTGAGGTGGCTGTGGGGATCGGCCCGGTAGCCGTAGAGGCGCCCACTGGCGCGATCCAGGCATTCGATCACCCCGGCGGACTGCAGGGCTTCGAGGTTCTGGTACACAGAGGTGTGGCCGATGTTCCGGCCCAGATCATTCAACCGCTCGAAGATGTCGCGAGCGCTGAGATGGCTCTTTTCCTCCCACAGTAGATCGAGCACCATGCGCCGCTGGCGGCTCAGGCGCATCCCCAGATCACGGCAGCGGCGATACACATCATCCACACATTGCGCAACAATCGCGTCAGCGGCATCGACCGTGACGGCTGAAGGTGCGACTGGGGCAGTTGCTGTGGTCGTGGCCGTTGACTTGGCCATTGATGTGGTGGTGGCGAGGGCGCGAGGCAAGGCGCGTTCGCAATCGATACCTCACTTATAGATCAAACGAACCGATTCCGTGATCAGGGCTCAGGCCACCGGCAGGCCCTCGACAGGGTCCTGCCACCGCTCGGGTCCCACCGCCTGCAGGGCTTCGGCCAGATCCACGCTGCCGTCGTAGAGGGCCCTGCCCACGATCACCCCCGCCACCCCGAGGGGTTCGAGGGCCAGCAGGCTGAGGAGGTCGGTCAGGGAACCCACGCCGCCGGAGGCGACCACCGGAGTGGTGGTGGCTTCCGCCATGGCCCGCAGGAAGGCCAGGTTCGGGCCTGCCAATGTGCCGTCGGTGGCGATGTCGGTGGTGATCAGGGCCGCCAGGCCGCAGCCGTCGAAGCGGCGGGCGAGATCGGTGGCCTCCACCGTGCTGCTCTCCAGCCAGCCGCGGGTCGCCACCCGCCCGTCGCGGGCGTCGATGCCGACGACGATCCGGCCGGGATGGCGCTGGGCAAGCATGATCACCAGCTCGGGCTGCTCGATCGCCACGGTGCCGAGTATCACCCGATCGAGACCCCAGGCCAGCAGCTCCTCGGCCCGCTCCAGGCTGCGCACGCCGCCGCCCAGCTGCACCGGGATGGAGAGCGCCGCGGTGATCGCCCGGACCGCGCCGTCGTTCACCGGTTCCCCCCGCCGGGCGCCGTCGAGATCCACCAGATGCAGCCGCCGGGCCCC
>JBJTUJ010000089.1:0-10454 GCA_046080685.1 Cyanobium sp.
GAAGCCCTTCCAGTCTTCGGGCATCAGCAGCCGCTTGGGATGGGGATGGCCTTCGAAGCTGATGCCATACATGTCGAAGGTTTCACGTTCCTGCCAATCGGCGCCGCGGAAGAGACCGTAGAGGCTGGGGATGGAGAGGGCACCATCGCGGGGCAGGAACACCTTCAAGCGCACTTCCTCGGGCTTCAACCCAGCGGGCAGGTGCTGGCTGGCATCGCACTGATCGGCCAGGGCAGCCAACTTCACCAGGTGATAGAAGCTCACCAGCCGTCCGCCAGGGCCTTCGTCGTAACCGCCCTGGCACTGGAGGTAGTCGAAGCCGGTGGCCTTGAGCGCGGCGGCGAGCAGCGGCAGAAAAGCCGGCTCCACGCCAATCACTTCCACGCCGAGATGGTCGGGAGGAAGCGGGTCGTGACCGAAGCCCTGAGCGGTGAGCCACAGGCTCAACGGGCCTGGTTCCACCGTCGCGATGGCTGTTGCTGCATTCGTAGGGGCTGGGCCAGCGGCCTGGGGCGCTGGAGTGATGTCGTCGGGCATGGGGCTCAGGCGTTCGTGGTGGCGGCGACGGGTTCGACAGCGCCCAGGGGCAGGCCAGCACCTGCGGCCAGGGCCTTCTGCTGGGTTTCGGCACGCAGGTAGCGGCCATCCACAAGGGGCTGCACGGGCTTCATCTGATGGCTCACCGTGCAGTAGCGGTGGGTGGGAATCAGGTTGCCGCGCTCGGCCAGGGCCTCATTGCCCACCTTTTTGCGGAGTTTGATCACCGCATCGAAGATCGCTTCAGGCCGCGGCGGACAGCCGGGCAGGTAGAGGTCGACAGGGATCAGCTTGTCGACGCCGCGCACGGCCGTGGTGGAGTCGGCCGAGAACATCCCGCCGGTGATCGTGCAGGCGCCCATGGCGATCACGTACTTGGGCTCCGGCATCTGTTCATAAAGCCGCACCAGGGCCGGCGCCATCTTCATCGTGACCGTGCCGGCCACAATGATCAGATCGGCCTGCCTCGGGCTGGAGCGGGGCACCAGGCCGAAGCGGTCGAAATCGAAGCGGGAGCCGATCAGGGCGGCGAACTCGATGAAGCAGCAGGCCGTTCCATAGAGCAGCGGCCACAGGCTGCTGAGGCGCGCCCAGTTGTGCAGATCGTCGAGGCTGGTGAGGATCACGTTCTCCGAAAGGTCGGAGGTGACCGTGGGGGAACCGACCGGGCCGCAGCTGGCGGCCCGCAGGTCGCGCAGGGCGGCGACGGAGGGGGATTCGGACGGGGTGATGGTCATGGTGCGGCGGGGATCAGCTCCACTCGAGGGCGCCCTTGCGCCAGGCGTAGGCCAGGGCGACCACGAGGATGAAAATGAAGATCAGGGCCTCGATGAACGCCAGCAGCCCCAGGCGATGGAAGGCCACCGCCCAGGGATAGAGGAACACGGTCTCGACATCGAAGATGACGAAGACCAGGGCGAACATGTAGTAGCGGATGTTGAACTGGATCCAGGCGCCGCCGATCGGCTCCATCCCGGACTCATAGGTGAGTTCCCGCTCGCCCTGCCGGCTCTTCGGGGACAGCAGCTTGTTGGCCACCAGCGCCAGCACCGGGACAGCTGCCGAAATCAGCAGGAACCCCAGGAAGGCGTCGTAGCCGGAGAGCACGAACATGCGGGACAGGCCCAGGCTGTGGCGCAGTCTGGCATCTGCCGCAGGGCAATGGGTCGGGCAGCGGCCGCGGGCTGCAGGCGCGCGCTCGATAGAGTTCGACCGCCCCTGCCCGGTCCCTGGATGAGCATCGACGCTCCGACCGATCCTGCGGAATCCGCGGGCGACGACACCCCCATCGCTTCCGAGGCGCCAGCCTCCCTGGAGCCCCCAGCGCCGCAGGCCGAATCAGCGCCGCAGGCCGAACCGGCGCCGGTCGATCCGGCGACGCACCGGTTCGAGTGCCGCAGCTGCGGCTACGTCTATGACCCGGAGGAGGGCGTGCGCAAGCTGGGCATCGAACCCGGCACCCCCTTCGCCGAGCTCGATCCAGCCAGCTTCCGCTGCCCGGTGTGCCGCAGCAAGGTGGGCGCCTTCAAGGACATCGGTCCGCGCAACAAACCCAGCGGCTTCGAGGAGAACCTCGATTTCGGCCTCGGCGTCAACCGCCTGACCCCGGGCCAGAAGAACGTGCTGATCTTCAGCGCCTTCGCCCTGGCGATCGCCTTCTTCCTCTCCCTCTACTCCCTCCGCTGATGTTGCCCCCGCGCCTGCGACGCCTGGTCGCCCCCCTGCTGCCGCTGGCCCTCGTGCTCGTGCTCGCCTTCGGCCTCGGCGGCTGCGTCACCACCGGCCTGCCCACCGCCGAGAGCAGCCCCTGGCAACCGGTGCCCCTCGCCACCCGCTCCAATCCCCTCGATGTCGCCTTCACCGACAGCCAGCACGGCTTCCTGGTGGGCAGCAACCGCCTGATCATGGAAACCGCCGACGGCGGGGCCAGCTGGCAGGAGCGGGCCCTCGATCTGCCGGAGGAGGAGAACTTCCGGCTGATCAGCATCGATTTCAAGGGCAAGGAGGGCTGGATCGTGGGCCAGCCCGGCCTGTTGCTCCACAGCACCGACGCCGGCCAGAGCTGGAGCCGGCTGTTCCTCGACACCAAACTGCCCGGCGAGCCCTACCTGGTGACGGCCCTCGGCCCGAAGACCGCTGAACTGGCCACCAACGTGGGGGCGGTGTACCGCACGGCCGACGCCGGAGCCAGCTGGCAGTCCCTGGTGAGCGACGCGGCCGGCGCCGTGCGGGACCTGCGCCGCTCGGCCGACGGCTCCTACGTGAGCGTGAGCGGCCTGGGCAACTTCTTCGCCACCTGGACGCCCGGCCAGGAGACCTGGCAGGTGCACCAGCGGGTGAGCAGCCAGCGCCTGCAGGCCATGGGCTTCCAGCCTGACGGCAGGCTCTGGATGGTGGCCCGGGGCGCCCAGCTGCGCTTCAACCCCGAGGCGGGCGATCCCGAGGACTGGAGCAAGCCGGTGATTCCGATCACCAACGGCTACGGCTACCTCGACCTGGCCTGGGACCCCCGCGGCGGCATCTGGACCGGCGGCGGCAGCGGGACCCTGCTCAGCAGCGGCGACGGCGGCAGCCAGTGGACCCGCGATCCGGTGGCCGCGGCCCAGCCCTCCAACTTCACCCGCATCGCCTTCCTGGGCGATGGCAAGGGCTTCGTTCTGGGCGAGCGGGGCACCCTGCTGCGCTGGGTGGGCTGAGCCGCTCTGCCGAGCCGCTCTGCCGAGCTGCTCTGCGTCCCGCTCTGCGTCCCTCTGTAACCAACCTTCCGGGACGGGGGCGGAGGACCCTCCCAGCCCCGTAGGATCGCCGGGCTGAACGCTTGTTGCCATGGCTGCCGGCTCAACCGGAGAACGCCCGTTCTTCGAGATCATCACGAGCATCCGTTACTGGGTCATCCATGCCGTGACCCTCCCCGCCATCTTCCTGGCAGGTTTTCTGTTCGTGTCCACGGGCCTCGCCTACGACGCCTTCGGCACGCCCCGCCCCGACGCCTACTTCCAGGCCCAGGAGAGCAAGGCGCCCGTCGTGAGCAAGCGCTATGAGGGCAAGAGCCAGCTTGACCTGCGCCTGAAATAAGCCATGACCCAGACCCAAGCCCCCACCACGCCGCGCAACTACCCGATCTTCACGGTGCGCTGGCTCTCCGTTCACGCCCTTGGCATCCCCACGGTGTTCTTCCTGGGAGCCTTGGCCGCCATGCAGTTCGTACGCCGCTGAGATCATGGGCCTGCAACGCAATCAGAACCCGAACAACCTGCCGGTCGAACTGAACCGCACCAGCCTCTATCTGGGCCTGCTGTTCATTTTCGTGATCGGCGTGCTGTTCACCAGCTACTTCTTCAACTGAATCGGGAGATCTTCACCATGAGCGGCAAGAAATCCACCCTGCCTGACGGCCGGATCCCTGATCGCCTCCCCGACGGCCGCCCTGCTGTGGCCTGGAAGAGTCGGTGGACCGAAGGTGTCCTTCCCCTCTGGCTGGTGGCCACCGCCGGCGGTATGGCCGTGATCTTCGTGGTGGGCCTGTTCTTCTACGGCTCCTACGTGGCCGTGGGTTCGGCCTGAGCCCTGCCCGCCCACCATCCTCACCCAGCGAGCGGGCCCCATGGTGCCCGCTTTTTTGTCTCGCCAGACACCCAGCGCGGCGCCCGTTCAGATGAGCGCATGGGGCATATGCGGGCTGCGCGGATCGGCCTCAAGCCGCTGACGCGCCGGGTTCACGATCAGATCCATGTCTTCGATCGGCACAGCGCCAAGCAGCACGTCCTCGCCCAGCACCAGGGCACCCACGAAGCAGCAGCGGCCTTCGAAATCCACACGCAGCGGCCCGACATAGGGCACCTGCAGCATCCGACCATCCGCCACGCTCACCTCGCGCAGGGATTCCTGCTGCAGGTGCAGGGCGGCCGCCAGGTGGGCGTGGATGCACAGCATCAGAGCGCCACTATCGGCCCGCGCGCTCACCGGCAAGGGGGAGAGCTCAGGCTTCCGAGGGTTGCTGAGGGCAATGGTGGCGTGGACGTAGCCCATAGACAGAGGGTAGTGCGCTGGATCAGGGCTGACGGCTGGAGACCGCAAGGCTTTGCTTCACCAGTGCCACCGCCTGCTCAAGGGGAAGCCGCCGCTCGGCCTGCTCGCCGCGCAGATGCTTGAGCTTGGCCACGCCCTCGGCGGCCTCCTCCTCACCGATCACAGCTGCCCAGGGGGCACCGCTGCGATCAGCCCGCTTGAACTGCTTGCCGAAGGCGGCGCCACTGCTGTCGCGCTCGGCGATCAGGCCCGCCAGGCGGGCCCGGCGGGTGAGCTGCAGGCCCTGGCGCTCCGCCATCTCGCCGCGGCTGATCACATAGAGATCCGGCGGTGGCGCGCCCACTGCCGCCTCGTCACCCACTTCCATGCTGAGAAGCAGCACCAGCCGCTCCATCCCCAGCGCCCAGCCCACCGCCGGGGTGGGCGGCCCCCCAAGCTGCTGCACCAGACCGTCGTAGCGACCGCCCCCGCAGACCGTGGCCTGGGCGCCGAGCTGGTTGCTGGTGATCTCGAAGGCGGTGTGGCTGTAGTAGTCGAGGCCACGCACCAGGCGCGGATTGAGCACGAACGGAATCTCCAGCGCCTCCAGGGCCAGGCGCACGCGGCCGAAGCGCTCGTGGCTCTCGTCGGCCAGGGCGTCGGCAAGGGTGGGAGCGCCGGCCAGCAGCTCCTGGGTGCCGGGGTTCTTGCTGTCAAGCACCCGCAGCGGGTTGGTGGCGATGCGCTGCTGGGAATCGGGGTCGAGCTGCTCGCGGTGGGCCTCCAGCCAGGTCACCAGTTCGGCCCGGTAGCGGGCCCTGTCCTGCGGGGTGCCGAGCGAGTTGAGCTCCAGCTGCAGGCCGCCCACGCCGAGTTCGGCCAGCAGATCCCAGGCCACGGCGATCGCCTCGGCATCGCTTTCGGCATCGGCCGTTCCCAGCAGCTCCACGCCGATCTGGTGGAACTGGCGCTGGCGACCCGCCTGGGGACGCTCGTAGCGGAACATCGGGCCGCCGTACCAGAGGCGCTGCGGCCCCTGATTCAGCAGGCCGTGCTGGATCGCCGCCCGCACCACCGAGGCCGTGCCCTCGGGCCGGAGGGTGCAGCTGCGCTCGCCCCGGTCGAGGAAGGTGTACATCTCCTTGCCCACCACATCCGTGGCCTCGCCGATGCCGCGGGCGAACAGCTCGGTGACCTCCAGCAGCGGCGTGCGGATCTCGCTCACACCGGCGCGGCGGAAGTGCTCACGGGCGGTGGCTTCGATGCGCTGCCATGAGCCGGTGGCGGCAGGCAGCAGATCGACCATGCCCCGCAGGCTCTGGAGCGGTTCCAAGGGATCACGGCAGGCGGCAACGCCCCAGTGTGCCGCGTGGCAGGGCAGGGGTCGTCCGGCCGCGTCAGGCCTGAGCGTGGTAGTCGCGGTACCAGCGGGCAAAGCGCTCCACTCCCGTCTCGATTGGGGTGGTGGGGCGGAAGCCTGTCCAGGCCTCCAGGGCGGTGGTATCGGCGGCGGTGGCGGGCACATCACCGGGCTGCATCGGCTGCAGGTCGCGGATCGCTTCGCGGCCCAGGGCCTGCTCCAGCACCTCGATGAAGCGCAGCAGCGGGATCGGCTGGCTGTTGCCGATGTTGAACAGCCGGTGGGGCACAGCGGCGGTGGCGGGGTTGGGGGCGAGCGGATCGAAACCGGGATCGGCGGTGGCCGGCTTGTCGAGGCAGCGGATCACCCCCTCGGCGATGTCGTCGATGTAGGTGAAATCCCGCTCCATCCGCCCATGGTTGAACACCCGGATCGGCTCGCCGGCCAGGATCGCCCGGGCGAACAGCATCGGCGCCATGTCCGGCCGGCCCCAGGGGCCGTAGACGGTGAAGAAGCGCAGGCCCGTGGCCGGCAGGCCATAGAGGTGGCTGTAGGTGTGGGCCATCAGTTCGTTGGCCTTCTTGGTGGCGGCATAGAGGCTCACCGGATGATTCACCGGATGCTGCTCAGAAAACGGCATCTGCCGGTTGCCGCCGTACACCGAACTGCTGGAGGCATACACCAGATGCTCCACCCCCTGATGGCGGCAGCCCTCGAGGATGTGGCCGAAGCCCACCAGATTGCTCTGGACGTAGGCCGAAGGGTTTTCGAGCGAGTAGCGCACACCGGCCTGGGCGGCCAGATGCACCACCCGGGAGGGCCGCTCCTCCCGGAAGAGGGCGGCCATGCCGGGCCCGTCGGCCACATCCAGCTGCTGGAAGCGGAAGGCCCCCGGCGAGGCGATCGCCTCCAGCCGCCGCAGGCGGGCCTGTTTCAGCGAAGGTTCGTAGTAGGAATTGAGATTATCGATGCCCAGCACCTGCTCACCGCGGGCCAGCAGCCGCAGGGCCACTTCCGCGCCGATGAAGCCGGCGGCGCCAGTGACCAGAACCGGACCACCCACCTCAGAGCCCCTGCTGCAGATGCTGGCGGAAGTAGGCGATCGTGGGCTCGAGCCCCTGCTCCAGGGACACCTTCGGCTCCCAGCCCAGCTCGCTGCGGGCCAGGTCGATCACCGGCTGGCGCTGGAGGGGATCGTCCTGGGGCAACGGACGGGTGGTGAGTTCCAGGCTGGGATCGATGCGGTCGCGCACCAGCTCGGCCAGCTGGCGGATGGTGAACTCACCCGGATTGCCGATGTTGATCGGACCGGAGTGGTTGCCGTTCATCAGCCGGATCATGCCCTCGATCAGATCATCCACATAGCAGAAGGAGCGGGTCTGGCTGCCATCGCCGTAGAGGGTGAGGGGCTCGCCCTTGAGCGCCTGCACGATGAAGTTGCTCACCACACGACCATCGTCGGGCAGCATGCGCGGGCCGTAGGTGTTGAAGATGCGCATCACCCGGATCTCGGTGTCGTGCATGCGCTGGTAATCGAAACACAGGGTTTCGGCGATGCGCTTGCCCTCGTCGTAGCAGGAGCGGATGCCGATGGTGTTCACACAGCCCCGATAGCTCTCCGGCTGGGGGTGCACCTCCGGATCGCCGTACACCTCGCTGGTGCTGGCCAGCAGCAGGCGCGCGCCCACCCGCCGGGCCAGGCCCAGCATGTTGTAGGTGCCGAGGAAGCTGGTCTTGGCGGTCTTGATGGGGTTGAACTGGTAGTGCACCGGCGAGGCGGGGCAGGCCAGGTGCCAGATCCGGTCCACCTCCAGGCGGATCGGATCGGTGACGTCGTGGCGGATGAGCTCGAAGTTGGGATGGCCCAGCCAGTGGCGGATGTTGTCCTTGCGGCCGGTGTAGTAGTTGTCGAGGCAGATCACCTCATCGCCGACGTTCATCAGCCGGTCGATCAGATGGGAGCCGAGGAAACCGGCGCCGCCGGTGACCAGGTTGCGGTGGGTGGTCATCGGTTCAGCCCTCCCCCACGCGCCAGACGTTGAGGCCGGCGGCGCGGGCCGCCGCGGCATCGGCCACGGCACGGCCGTCGAACAGCCAGGCGGGATGGCGCATCACCTCGGCGATCGCCGGCCAGTCGAGCTGGCGGTACGCCCCCCATTCGGTGAGGATCAGCACCGCATCGGCCCCGCGGGCGGCCTCCTCAGGACTGGCGGCCGGCACCCAGCCCCCCTCGCCGCTCAGCGAAGCCACACCTCCCGGTGAACAGCCCAGGTCGCGGGCGATCTGCTCCGCCTCCACCTTGGGATCCACGATCGCCAGGGTGGCGCCTTCCTCGATCAGGTCGCGGCAGATGCGGATCGCCGGCGCTTCGCGGGTGTCGTTGGTGTCGGCCTTGAAGGCGAAGCCCAGCACCGCCAGGCGCTTGCCGGTGACGGTGCCGAACAGGTTGCGCACCGCCAGCCGTGCGATCCGCTGCTGCTGCCAGGCGTTGAGCGATACCACCTGCTCCCAGTAGGCGGCGGGCTCCTCGAGGCCGTAGTGGCGGCAGAGGTAGACCAGGTTGAGGATGTCCTTCTGGAAGCAGCTGCCGCCGAAACCGGGACCGGCCTGCAGGAACTTCGGCCCGATGCGTGAATCGGTGCCGATCGCCCGGGCCACCTCGCGCACGTTGGCGCCGGTGGCCTCGCAGAGGGCGGCGATGGCATTGATCGAGGAGATCCGCTGGGCCAGGAAGGCATTGGCCGTGAGCTTGGAGAGCTCGCTGCTCCAGACGTTGGTGCGCAGGATCCGCTCCTGCGGCACCCACTCGCCATAGACGCCGGCGAGGGCCTCGATCGCCCCGGCGTCCTCCCCGCCGATCAGAACCCGGTCGGGGCTCTCGAGATCGGCGATGGCCGTGCCCTCCGCCAGGAACTCGGGATTGGAGAGCACCGAGAAGGTCTTGCCCCGGCTATCGGCCTGGGCGGCACCGAGGATGGCGGTCACGGTCTCGGCCGTGCGCACCGGCAGGGTGCTCTTCTCCACCACGATCGTGTGGCCCTGGGCAGCGGTGGCCACCTGGCGGGCCGAGGCCTCGATCCAGCGCAGATCGCTGGCCTGGCCGGCCCCCAGGCCGCGAGTTTTGGTGGGGGTATTCACCGCGAGGAACACCATGTCGGCGGCGGCGATGGCCGCATCCACCTCGGTGCTGAAGTGGAGGTTGCGGCCCCTGGATCGGCCCACCACCGCATCCAGCCCCGGCTCGTACACCGGCAGTCTGCTGAGATCAGTGTCGTTCCAGGCGGCAATCCGCTGCTCGTTGAGGTCCACCACCGTGACCTGGATCCAGGGGCAGCGGTCGGCGATCACCGCCATCGTGGGGCCGCCCACATAACCTGCCCCAATGCAGCAGATGGAGCGGACCGGCGCGGGGACGGGAACCATGAGCAGGGGACATCCGAATTGTCTGGCGGGGAGGCTACCGCCACTTCCCGTTGATACTCCAGTTCATGCTGCGGGGAAACCGGGTCCGTAGTGTCGGAAGCGGGAGTGGCATTCACGACGGCATGGAACACGGATCCGACTCCACGGTGCTGATCACGGGCGGAGCGGGTTTCCTCGGAAGTCACGCCACGCTTGTTCTGCTGGAGGCCGGCCGGTCGGTGGTGGTGCTCGACGACTTCAGCAACAGCCGGCCAGAGTCCCTGCGCCGGGTGGCGGCCCTGGCGGGGCTGGACGGGTGGACCGCCACGGCAGCCGGCCAATGGAGGGCAGGCCAGGCGACGGGGGTCTCGCTGCGGGTGGTCACCGGCGACGTGCGTCGATCCGGCGATCTGCAGGCCGCCTTCGCCCAGGCCCCGATTGGGGCGGTGCTGCATTTCGCGGGCCTGAAGGCGGTGGCCGAATCCGTGCAGCAACCCCTGCGCTACTGGGAGGTGAACGTGGGCGGCAGCCTGCGGCTGCTGGAGGCGATGACGGCGCTCGGCTGCCGCACCCTGGTGTTCAGCAGCAGCGCCACCCTCTACGGGCTCTGCGAGCAGATGCCGATCAGTGAGAGCGCCCCGGTCCAGCCCATCAATCCCTACGGCAGCACCAAGGCCGCCGTGGAGCACCTCCTGGCCGACGTCGCCGCCAGCGAGCCCGGCTGGCGGATCGCCTGTCTGCGCTACTTCAACCCCGTGGGAGCCCATCCCAGCGGCCGCATCGGCGAAGATCCCAGCGGCCTGCCCAACAACCTCTTCCCGCTGGTGAGCCAGGTGGCGGTGGGACGACGGCCCCTGCTGGAGGTGTATGGCTGCGACTGGCCGACCGCCGACGGCACCGGCGTTCGCGACTACATCCACGTGATGGATCTGGCCGAGGGTCATCGCGCCGCCCTGGCACGGCTGGAGCAGGAATCTCCCCAGTTCCTCACCCTCAACCTCGGCAGCGGACGCGGTCACTCGGTGCTGGAACTGGTGCGGGCCTTCGAAGCCGCCAGTGGCCGGCCCGTGCCCTGGCAGGAGGCTCCCCGGCGTCCCGGTGATTCGGCCGTGAGCATCGCCGACGCCAGCGCGGCGCAACGGCGGCT
>JBJTUJ010000090.1:0-4326 GCA_046080685.1 Cyanobium sp.
GCCGTCGGCGTCGAAGTTGAGCACCAGCCGGCGGCTGTCGGTGCAGCGGCACAACTGGGTGATCTGCTGGCTGCTCAGGGCCGTGCCCAGGGCCGCCACGGCATTGGTAATTCCGGCGGCATGGAGGGCGATCACGTCGAAATAGCCCTCCACCACCACCGCCCGGTCGTCGCGGCGGATGGCATCGGCGGCCCGGTCGAGGCCGAACAGGTGCTTGCCCTTCTCGAACACCTCCGTTTCCGGCGAGTTGAGGTACTTGGGCTCGCCCCCATCCAGGCTGCGGCCGCCGAAGCCGATCACCCGCCCCTGGCGGTCCTTGATCGGCACCATCACCCGGCCGCGGAAGCGGTCGTAGAAGCCATCCCCGCCCTTGCGCGGCACCACCAGGCCGGCGGCCTCCAGCAGTTCGGGGGCGAAGCCATGCACCTGGCCCAGGTGCTGCAGCAGGCCATCCCAGCGGTCGGGGGCGAAGCCCAGCTCGAAGGCCTCCAGGGTGGTGTCGCTGAGGCGCCGCTGCTGGCGCAGGTAGGCCAGGGCAGCCTCCCCCTCCGGCGCCCGCAGCTGGCTGCGGAACCAGCCGCTGGCCAGGCTGAGCACCTTCTGCAGCTGCTCGCGGCGGGAGAGCTGCTTGCGCAACCGCTCCTGCTGGGGCCCGTCGAGGGTCTCCACCGGCAGCTGATACTTGCGCGCCAGCTCCAGCACCACGTCGCTGAAGCTCTGGCGCTGCAGCTCCATCAGGAACTTGATGGCGTTGCCGCCGGCGCCGCAGGAGAAGCAGTAATAGAACTGCTTGGCCGGCGACACCGTCATCGACGGCGACTTGTCGTCGTGGAAGGGGCAGAGGCCCACGAACTCGCGACCCTTCTTTTTGAGCACCACGTGCTCGCCCACCACCTCAACGATGTCGGCCCGCTCCTTGACGGCCTCGATCGTGCGGGGGTGGAGGCGGGGGGTGCTCAACGCGGGTGGGGCAGACAGGAAGGGGGAGGGCGGGGAAGGCAGGGTGTGGGCACACCAGCGCTGGGGCCCCATCGGCCTCCATTGTGGTGCATGGCACCAGGGCTGGGGGAGGGGAGCGGCCGGATCCGCCGCCTGCCAGGGTGAGCGCGCCCGTGAACCGGCCCGTGAGCCCCAGCCCCGCCGCCGCCACGGATGTCCCCACCGCCAACGAGGAGCGCAGCGCCGTGCTGGCCCTGCTGCTCGGCGCCCTCGCCTTCAGCCTGATGGCGGTGAGCGTGAAGCACCTGGTGGGCCGGATCCCGGTGGCGGAGATCGTGCTGGCCCGCGCCCTGCTCAACGTGGCGATGAGCGGCTGGCTGCTGTGGGCCGCCGGCGTGAGCCCCTGGGGGCAGCGGCGGGGCCTGCTGGCCCTGCGGGGGATCACCGGCAGCCTGGCGCTGTTCTGCGTGTACGCCGCCCTGGCGGTGCTGCCCCTGGCCACCGCCACCCTGCTGCAATACCTCTATCCCACGCTCACGGCGCTGCTGGCCTGGCGCTGGCTGGGGGAGCCGATCGGCCGGCGGGTGGCGCTGGCCCTGGCCCTCGGCTGGCTGGGAGTGATGCTGGTGCTGCAGCCGGGTGCTGGCGCCCCCGCCCCGGGCGTGCTGCTGGCCCTGGGCGGGGCCCTGCTCACGGCGGTGGCCTACGTGAGCGTGCGCCAGCTGGGGCGCAGCGAGCACCCGCTGGTGATCGTGCTGTGGTTCCCGCTGATGGCCGTGCCCCTGAGCCTGCCCTTCGTGCTGCTGGAGCCGGTGCTGCCCACGGCCGGTGAGGCGCTGTGGCTGCTGGGGGTGGGCCTGTTCACCCAGCTGGGCCAGCTGGGGCTCACCCACGGCCTCACCCGCCTGCCGGCGGGGCGGGCCACGGCCCTGGGCTATGCCCAGGTGGGCTTCGCCGCCCTCTGGGGCTGGAGCCTGTTCGGGGAGAGCCTGGCGGCCCCCACCCTGCTGGGCGGCGCCCTGATCCTCGGGGCGGCGACGCTGTGCCGGGGGGGCTGACCCCTCCCGGAACTGGGTATTTCTGGATCGGCACCTTTCCCGAAGGATGAACCCCTCGGACTCCGGTCCCTCTCCGCTCGCTACCGAACTGTTGAATTCAGGCCCGCTTGGCCTCTCCCGGCAATGGCAGCGGGTGGGTGGTCCAGGTCTGCTCCGCCCCGGCGGAAGGGCCGCTGGGCAGCGCCAGCCGCCAGCTCTCGCCGCGCTCCCCCTGCTCCAGCCACAGCTCGAAGGGGCTGTCCACCCGGATCGGATCCCCCGCCAGCCGCCAGTCGAAGCGACCGCGCAGATGTAGCCCCTTGGCCGCGCCGATGCGCACCGGTTCCTGGTCCTCCACCCGCACCCGGCTCACCTGGGGCAGCCCCGCCGCCTCCAGTTCGAGGGCCCGAGCGATCGCCCCCTGGGTGAGCTGGATCTGCAGCGCCAAGGCATCGAGCAGCACCCCGTGGGGCGGCTGACCCCGCAGCAGCCCGCAACCGCTTAGGCCCACGGGCATCACCAGCACCAGCACCAGGGCCAGGCCGGCGAGCGCCCGCCTCAGCGGAGTGGGGCTTGGCAGGGGAGGCAGCATGGGGGACGGCGCGCGTGTTCCCATGATCGGCTGGCTGCAGGGCAAGGTTGCCGATCCCTGGCATACGCCGCCCCGCAACGGTGTGCTGCTGATCTGCGGCGGCGTGGGCTATGAGGTTCAGCTCGGCCGGCGCCAGTGGGAGGCCCTGCCGCCGGCCGGCAGTGAGCTGGCCCTGCACATCCACCACAGCGTGCGCGAGGACGCCTGGACCCTGTTCGGCTTCCCCCGGCGCGAGGAGCGCGAGCTGTTCCGTGAACTGGTGAGTGTCAGCGGCGTAGGTCCGCAGATGGCCCTCGGACTGCTGGGAGAAATGGAGACGGGCGAACTGGTGCGGGCGATCGTGCAGGCCGACCTGCGGCGGCTGGCCCAGGCGCCGGGGGTGGGCAAGCGCACCGCCGAACGGTTGTCGGTGGATCTGCGGGTGAAGCTGCAGGGGCGCTATGCCAGCGCGACGGCCATCAGCGCCGAGGTGATCGCCCTTGAGAGCGGCGCCGCCGGGGGTGAGGGCCCCAGCGACGCGAGCCGGGGGGAGGTGCAGGCCACCCTGGAGGCCCTGGGCTACGAAACGCTGGAGGTGCACCGCGCCCTGCGGGCGGTGGCCGCCGCCGGCCTGGCGGCCGACGCCCCCATCGACGACTGGATCCGCGACGGCCTGCGCTGGCTCGCCCGCACCGCCGCCTGAGGGGAGGGAACCCCGCGCGTTAGGCTCTCCGATTGACCGCTAGGGCCAAGGGGCCGTTCATGTCGCTCACCACCACCAAGAAGCAGGAACTGATCAACTCCCACCAGACCCACGGCACCGACACCGGTTCGGTGGAGGTGCAGGTGGCGATGCTGAGCGAGCGCATCAACCAGCTGAGCGGCCATCTGCAGAAGAACATCCACGATTTCTACTCCCGCAAGGGGCTGCTGAAGATGATCGGCCGCCGCAAGCGCCTGCTCGGCTACCTGCGCGCCCAGAGCCAGGAGCGCTACGCCGCCTTGATCGAAAAGCTCGGCATCCGCGGCTGATCCGGATGACGCCCGATCGGCCGCGTCGACCCTCCAAAGGCAAGCAGTCTCGCCCTAAAGCCAGCGGGATCGGGAAGGGACTTGCATCGACCCCCTCCTCTTCATCCCGTGTTGGCCCTCCGGCTCAGACACGGATCAATCAGGTCATTCCGGATGCGGTTGCCAACAGGATGGCCCGTCGGATCGCCATCGCCACAGGCCTCCCCACCGTGCTTGGCATGGGCGTGTTTGTGGCCAGCTACCTGCTGGTCAGTCGCCACATCCTGAACATCCCCCCCTCAACCACCCTCCTGGCCTCAGGTGCCTGCTTCCTGTTGGGACTTGTTGGCTTGAGTTATGGGGTGCTGTCGGCCAGTTGGGAAGAGGCTCCTGGCACACTCTTTGGCGCTGAGCAGATTCCATTGAATATCAGCCGAGTGAAGACATCGCTGAAGGCTCTGCGGGAGGGGCCCCAGACTCCAGGGAACGGGCCCAGTTAGATCACACCAGCGGAAGCCTCCAGGAGGGTGGCTCGAAATTCAGCGGATTCCAAGGTGTGCATGGCGGAATCGGGATCGCTCACGCAAAACTGATGGCCCAGGCGCACGAAGCGGCTGCATCCTTCGGAGAGCACCTTGGCCACCACCGGCACCCGCTGGACACCAAGGTCCTGATCTGGCCTGTGGCGCTGCAAACATTCCCGCAGTCGGTGCTGAATGGCGATGTCGCCTGCCTGCTCCGCCGGGAGCTCCACCATCAGCAGCCGCA
>JBJTUJ010000091.1:0-3328 GCA_046080685.1 Cyanobium sp.
AGCATGCCGCCGCCGATCAGCAGCACCAGGGGGCCGGTGATGCCGCGGGGCAGCACCCGCGTCACCTGGCCCAGGCACCAGCGCACCGTCTCCAGGATCCAGTAGATCGGCTGCAGATCGGCCCAGATCGCCGCTCCGAGCAGGGCGATCAGCAGGCCGATGCCCGAGGTGAGCATCCAGCGCTTCACCACCAGGCCCGGCTGGAGCCAGCGCACGGCCCGCCGGGAGCGGGTCATCAGGTCGCGGCGACGCAGGTCGCCCTGGCCCCCCCAGCCGGCGCGAACGAACCGCTCCGCCCGTGGCCGGCGGGGAGCTCTGGCTTGAGGGCCTCGGGCGGGCAAGGAGTTGGCGCCGGGGCGCCGCGGACACTGACCGAACTGTACGAATGAAATCAGGGCGGCGAAACGCCAGGATGGGCATGGTTTTCAGGGCGTCTCTCCCCGTTGCGCCCCCTCCGCCCGACCCCGTGGTCCTGAGCCTCGCCCCTTCGGCTCTCTCCCCCAGCACCGCCGCCGTCGCGGAGATGCGCGGCCTCACCATGCGCTGGGGGGAGCGGCCTGTGCTCGATGGCGTCGACCTGGTGCTCAACCCCAGCGAGCGGCTGGTGGTGGTGGGTCCTTCGGGGGCGGGCAAGTCCACGATCCTGCGCCTGCTGGCGGGCCTGGTGCTGCCCAGCGCCGGCAGCCTGCTGATCCATGGCGAGCCGCAGGAGTATCTGCGCCTCGACCAGCGCCATCCCCCCGACGTGCGCCTGGTGTTCCAGAACCCGGCCCTGCTGGCCTCCCTCACCGTGCGGGAGAACGTGGGCTTCCTCCTCTACCGCTTCAGCCGCCTCTCCGACGCCCAGATCCGCGAGCGGGTGCATGCCGCCCTGCAGGCGGTGGGGCTGGCGGGGATCGAGGAGCGGATGCCCGCCGAGCTGAGCGGCGGCATGCAGAAGCGGGTGAGTTTCGCCCGCGCCCTGATCGATGATCCGTCCCGCGACGGCCAGCGCGTGCCGCTGCTGCTGTTCGATGAGCCCACCGCAGGCCTCGATCCGGTGGCCTGCACCCGCATCGAGGATCTGATCGTGCGCACCACCCGCATCGCCCATGCCTCCACGCTGGTGGTGAGCCATGTGCTCAGCACGATCGAGCGCTGCGCTGAACGGGTGGCCCTGCTCTACGACGGTCGCTTCCGCTGGACGGGCAGCGTGGCGGCATTCCACGAGACGCCCAATCCCTACGTGGTGCAGTTCCGCACCGGTAGTCTGCGGGGACCGATGCAGCCGGCGGAGCTCTGAGCCCATGCGTCGCAGTGTCCGTGAGGCCCTGGTTGGCTTTTCCCTGTTGGCGGCGATGACAGGTGCTGCCGGCATCTGGCTGTGGCTCAAGGGCATCAGCATCTCCAGCCGCAACTGGACCATCCGCGCCAGCTTTGTGGATGCCGCCGGACTGGCCGAGCGCTCCCAGGTCACCCACCGCGGTGTCGTGGTGGGGTCGGTCCGCAAGCTCAAGGTCACCGATCAGGCGGTGGTGGCCGATCTGGAGATCACCGATCCCCAGCTCCGGCTGGCCCGGCCCGTGGTGGCCCGGGTGGCCGCCGGCTCCTTGCTCGGCGGCGATGCGCTGGTCTCGCTCCTGAGCGGCGGCCAGCCGCTGCCGCCGGGCCTGCCGGGGCCGCGCCAGGGCAACTGCGAGCGCCAGCGCATGGTCTGCAACGGCGATGGTGTCCGCGGCGTGGCGGCACCCACCATCGAAACGGTCACCGCCACGGTGCAGAAGCTCCTCGACCAGGCCGACCGCGATGGCCTGATGGCCAAGATGGTGGCGGCCACCGAAAGCTTCGATACCACCGCCAAGGAAACCCAGAAGCTCACCCGCGAGGGTCAGGTGTTCCTGCGCGACGCTCAGATCCTGGTGAACCAGCTGAAGGGATCGGCCAACAAGGTGGATCCGATCCTCACCAACCTCAACAGCGCCAGCGCCGATGCCGCCCGCGCCACCAAGGACGTGACCAAGCTGACGGCCGCGCTCAACAACCCCCGCACCCTGGCGGATCTGAAGGCCACCCTCGCCAATGCCCGCCAGCTCACCGCCCGCTGGGAGGCGGTGGGCGGCGACGTGCAGAAGCTCAGCGGCGATCCCCGCTTCCTCGATGGCATCCGCAGTGTCTCGGTGGGCCTGGGCAAGTTCTTCGAGGAGCTCTATCCCGCCGCCACCGACTCCGCCCGCCAACGGCAGACGCGCGCCGAAGGCACGCAGGGGGCGGGAACCCGTGCCGAAGGCAGCCGTGCCAATGGCAACCGTGCCGTCGATCGGTTGCCCCCGCCGCCGCCGCCCCGCCGTGGCCGCAGCCTTTCGGCCGCCGATCGCAACGAGCAGCTGCGCGGTCCCCAGCTGCCCCCCTCCAGCCGCCGCTGAGCCCGGCGACTGTTCACACGCTGGCGATCGCCTCCAGGGCGATGGCGGCGATCGCCTGATCGCTGGCCTTGGGCAGCTGCACATAGCGGCCGCCGGCGGCCTCGGCCAGTTCCTTGCCCATGCCGCTGCCGATGAACTTGCGCTCGGTGTCGATCACCAGCAGCCTGATGCCCAGGGTGCGGTAGCGGCTGGCCACCTGCTTCACCTCCTCCTTGAGATCCACCGGTTCCTCGCCTTCGATCGGCGGCTGGCCGAGGGAGCGGGAGAGGGGCACGTTGCCGCGGCCGTCGGTGATCGCCACCACCACCACCTGGCCCAGATCGCCGGTGGCCAGGGCGTTGGCGGCCACCCTGGCCGCCTGGGTGAGGCCGTGGGCCAGGGGCGAGCCGCCGCCGCAGGGCCTCGCCTCCAGGCGGCGGCGGGCGGCGGTGATCGAACGGGTGGGGGGCAGCAGCACCTCGGCCTGCTCGCCGCGGAAGGGGATCAGGGCGACTTCGTCCCGGTTTTCGTAGGCCTCGGTGAGCAGGCGGATCACCGCCCCCTTGGCGCTCTGCATGCGGTTGAGCGCCATCGAGCCGCTGGCATCCACCAGGAAGATCACCAGGGCACCGGCCTTGCGCTGCAGCTGCTTGGCGCGCAGGTCGCCGTCCTCCACCACCACCTTGCGGTGGGGCTGGCGCTCGCGGCGGGATTTCTGATAAGGGGCGGCGGCCCGCAGGGTGGCGTCCACGGCGATGCGCTTCACCGGACCGCGGGGCAGCATCGGCTTCACGTAGCGACCGCGCGAGTCGCTGAACACCACGGCCCGGCTGCCACTGCCGCCGCTCCTGGCCTTGGCGGCGCCGAACAGCAGCAGGTCGGGGTCGATGGCCACCGCCTCCGGATCCAGCAGAAACTCCTCCGGCACCTGGGGAGGCGCCTGGTCC
>JBJTUJ010000092.1:0-7384 GCA_046080685.1 Cyanobium sp.
TAGGCGCTGGCGAACAGCAGGGCCACGGAGAGCTTGGCCCGCTCCTGGGCGGCCCCCCAGCGGCGGTAGTCCGTCAGCAGGCTGCGCCAGCTCTCGTTGATGGCGGGGCCGTGGCCGGGGGCGATGGTGCGGATCGGCAGCTCATCGACGCGGTTGAGCACCGCCTCTACCTGCCGCGCCATCGGCGCCATCAGGCAGTCGTAGAAGTAGCGGCGGTCTTCCTCGGTGCTGCTGCGGTTGCTCTCTTCGAAGACCTCGCTGCAGAGGTGGGCCGAGAAGAACTTGCTGCTCATCAGCAGGCCCGTTCGCTCCTCGAAGGCCATCAGGGCCCCGGGCCAGCGGGGGGTGGGGGCGGGGATGAGCCGCAGCCGCAGGGGGCCCGCCAGGGGGCGGCTCACCTCCTGCTTCACCACGTCGATCGGGGGCAGGGGCGGCAGCGGCGCCGGCTCGGCCGTGCCAGGGGCGGCCGGCCGGCGCTGATCCCACAGCTCCCGCACCAGCTTGGCGCCGGCGTTCGAGGCCACCACGCTCAGGTTGGGCCAGCGGGTCGCCATCGCCTGCAGCAGCTCCACCCGGTTGGGGTTCACCACCCCCACCACCACCTTGAGGGCGGCATCGGCTGGCACCGTTTCGGCGAGGGCGGCGAAGAACGGCTCGGCGTAGGTCATGCCGGGGGGATGCACAAGCACCGGCGGCACGGGATGGCCGTCGGCGGCGGTGCCCGCCTCGAACAGGAAGCTGCTGGCGGTGGTGCCGCGCTCCAGGCCGTACTCCACCTCGAAGCGCAGGCGCCTTGGGCTGAGGCCCCGCAGGCACACCAGCCCCGGCTCGATCGGCAGGCGGATCACCCGGCGGTCGCCGGATTCAGGGCTGCCGCTGGCGGGCTGGGCGGGATCGGTGGTGGGCGAGGGCAGGGGGGGCGTGAGGGAGGGGGCCATCAGTAATGGTTCCCCACCTTGCGGTGATGCACGGCGGTGTGGGCGGTGGCATCGGCCACGTTGCCCTGCTCCACCTCCGCGTAGATGATCCAGTGGTCGGGCCCCTCCATGCGCTGGGCCACCCGGCAGCCCAGGAAGGCCAGGGCGTCGCCGAGCACCGGGCCTCCGGCCGCCACCCCCTCGAGCACGGACACACCCGCGAAGCGGTCGGCGCCGGGCGGGAAGCGCCGCAGGAAATGGCGCAGCAGGGGCTGGTGGTTGTCGTCCCGCAGGATGTTGAGCACGAAGCGATCGCCCACCTGCATCAGGGCCTCGATCGCCCGGTCCTTGGCCACCGCCACCGTGACGCCGGGGGGATCGAAGCTGGCCTGGCTCACCCAGCTGGCCACCATCGCGCCGCTGCGCACCCCTTCTCCTTCCCCCTGCCGCGCGGTCACCACATAGAGCCCGCCGGAGAGGCGGCCCAGGGCCTTGTCCAGTTCGCCGTCGAGGGCCTTCATCGCCGCGATGGTTTTCTCGCGGGTGAGCAGCTGGCCCAGGTCGGTGCCGGCCTCCTCGCAGCGCTGGTAATCGGCCGCATCCGGCACCTGGCGGATGCGCAGGGGGGTGAAGGCATCGCGCTGGCCCAGGCTGCGCAGCCGGTCGGCCACCTGGTCGATCGGCTCGTCGTGGCCGCCGAAGGCGTCGTAACAGGCCACCCACTGCTTGGGATGGAGCGCCGCCAGCAGGGTGCCGACCGAGGCCTGCAGATCGGCGTCCGGTGACGCCGGCCAGGTGGGCACCACCACGGCCGCCGCCTCCCCCACCAGCGCCGTCAGCTCCTGGGGATCGGTGGCCCGCAGGTCCACCAGCTGAACCTGGGCTTCGGCCTTGCCGATCCCGCGGGCGATCGCCTGGCTGATCCGGTCGCAGAAGCCGTACTGGCTCACGTAACACACGGCGGCATAGGCTTCACCTTTGCTGCGGCCCGTGCTCCAGTCGCGGTAATCGCTCAGCCACAGGCCCAGGTGGTGACGCAGCAGCGGCCCGTGGCCTACGGCGATCGTGCTGATCGGCGGCAGGGCGTCCATCCGCTTCAACGCCTGCAGCACGCTGCGGGCGTTCGGAGCCATCAGGCAGTCGTAGTAGAAGCGGAAGTCGGGCGCGATCGCGCCCGGGTCAACGTCGAAGAGATCGTCGGAGCAGTAGTGGAGGCCGAAGGCATCGCAGGTGTACAGGATGCCGGTGCCGTGATCGAAGGAGAAGATCGTGTCGGGCCAGTGCAGGTTCGGCGCACTCAGGAACTCGAAGCGATGGGCCACACCGCTGCTGGGATTCACGCCCAGATCGAGTTCCTCGCCGCTCTTCACAGCCCGGGAGCGGAAGGGGCGATGCACCTGGTTCTCCAGGAACTGGATCGCCACCTTGGAGGCCACGATCTCGATCTCGGGATTGCGTTCGATCAGGTGGCCGATCAGGCCGGAATGGTCGGGTTCGGTATGGGAAACGATCAGATAGTTGAGGTCCCTCGGATCGATCTGCTCCTCCAGCAGCGGCAGCCAGGTGGCTTCGAACTTCAGGTGGCTGGTGTCGATCAGGGCCGTGCGCTCACCCCGCACCAGGAAGCTGTTGTAGGTGGTGCCGTTGCGGAGGCCGAATTCGATGTCGAAGCGGCTGCGGTCCCAGTCGAGGGAGCGCAGGGCGGTGGTGTCGGGGCCGATCGCCTCGCACTGCAGGCTCAGGCGGCCGATGGTGGGGTTGGGGGTGGCGGCAGGCGGGGGTGAGCCGGAAGGGGCACCGCTGACGGGGGTGGGGAGGCCGGTGGCGTAGGTCATCGGAGTCTTGTCCAACCTCGGAGGGGTGGACTTTAGGAAGGGTGCGCGCGGAACAGGTCAGACGTCGATCGCGACCATTGATCAGCGTTTCTGGTGGCACTGATCAGACGGCCAAGGTCAGGCGGTCAAGGCACGCTTTTGAGTGTGCGACGAAGTGGGGGTGGCGGCTGGTCGCCGCTGAATGGCCGGCCTAGGACGTTGGCAAGCCGTCGGAGCCCGGTGCCCCCTGGAGACCTGGATCGGTACCGTCGGGCCCTGCAGCGCCTGCAGTACCACCTTGAAGCGGGGTCTCGCGCGGATCGCTTCAAGCCGCCCGAGAACTTCGCACTGGCGCGGGTGCATTTTGGGGAGGGTTCCACCGCGGCGGTCACCGGCGCGATCGTTGACATCAGCTCCGACGGGATGAAGCTGGCCCTCGAAGGCGGCCATCCCATCGGCGTGGATCAGCCCTGCCACCTCGCCATCGGCGCCGACGGCACCGAATGGTTCGAGCTGGAGGGTGTGGTGCGCTGGGTCGACAGCCATGCCCTGATCACCGTGATCGGCGTTCAGCTCCGCACCGTGGAAGTGCATGAAGGCTCGCGGCCCTGAATGATGAACGGTCGCAGTCACCATCGTTCATAGCCACCACCAGCGGCCGAAGACCGCCGCCTGGCCGCAGGGGGACCCCAGGCCATCGCGGAGGCCGTCGCGGAGGGTCCAGAGCCTGGCGTTCTCAATCCGGAAGCGCCGGCCGCCGCTGTCGATCCTGATCCCGGCATAGCCCTGCAGGGCGTCCCGGAGGCGGGCCCGCTCCAGGGCTGCTGAGCGCTCCTGCCGTTCGACCGGCTCGGCCGTGAGCCGGGACGGCAGGCCCACCATCGTGACCCAGGTGCGGCGCCACAACAGCAGGGCGGCCCGGTTGGCATAGATCAGCCGGGGATCGGCGGCGCCGTCATGGGCCAGCACCACGGTGGGGGCTGCGAACAGTTCCTGGGCGGCCTGGCGAGCGTCGCGCTGCGGACCGCAGCCGGCAAGCAGGGGCCGGCCAAAGGCCCGAAGGTGGCTCGCCAGAATCCGGTCCGCGACCTTGCAGGCCGCTGCCGACAGCCAGGGTGCTTCCCCGGCGGAGGGCCGATCGCTCACGGTCCCGCTTCGCCGTTGGCGCTGCCTTCGCCACTCCCTGCGCCGTTGTCGTTGCCCGTGGCCATGGCCCGCGTCATCGCCAGCTGGCCCATGCGCGTGCCCTGTGCGTGCAGGTGCTCCAGAAACAGCCGATTGGCCTCCGGAAACCGGGGCTCCTCGGCCAGGGGCAGGGGGCCCGCACCGTCAAGACCCGACTCGCCCTCCATCGCCGGTGTGATCACCACCAGGTTGGGATCGAGGGGGGCGTCGTAGCGCCACCAGCGGGCCGGATCCACCAGGGCGGGGTGCAGGGGATGGGTGGTCGTCTCCACGCGGCCCTCGGCCCCCTCCCGCCTGCGGCGGGCCAGTTCCTCCAGCAGCTGGCTGCGGGTACGGCCGCGCAGCTGGAACAGCACGAAGGGATCCTCGCTGAAGCGATCCCCCATCAGGTAGTAGACGGCACTGATGTGTTTGCAGGGATTCGCCTTGTCGAGGCAGCTGCACTCGCTGCGCACCTCCTGCAGCTTGAACGGGAACAGGCGCTTGCCACTGGCGGCGAAGGCGCGCTCGATGTCCTGGGGCATGATCCCGGCCAGCAGCTGGGCCGACCAGCGGGCCTTGCGGCTGAGGGCCTCGAGCACGTAGCCCCAGTCTTCGTCGTTGAGCACATCGAGCCAGAGTTTCACCTTGTAGGGATCCTTCTCGCTGCCCTGCACCCGGGCATGCACCCGGCGTCCCTCGAAGCGGATCGAGAGCACGTTGCCGCTTCTGGCGTAGTCCCAGGCGCGTTCGAGCCGTTTCTTGTAGCGGTAGGAGTTGATCAGCTCCATCCACTGCTCCACCCACCAGGGCTGCTGGCCCAGGCCCTGCTGGCCCAGCTGGGTGGTGATCGCGCCGGGGGGCGGGCTGAGGGTCATGGCCGTGGCGGCCTGGAAGATTGCGATTATCCCGCACGGCCGAGCAGCCGCCATGGCCGCTTCGCGGAGGAGGGCGCCCGGAAACTGGCGGCAAATCGCCGCCAGGTGCAGGTCAAGACATGGCTCTTCTGGCTCTATATCTGCCTATTCAGTTGCATCAGTCCTGCTCTGATGGGATGCCTTTCTCTCATGAATGCAGCGAATTGGCGCCTGGGCACCACGGCACGCGATCGGCGGCCCTAGCCCCAGAACTGACACGTCGCCGGGATGATGGGAGCACCTCGGGGGCAGGGCGATGCGGGCCTGGAGCGGCGGGTGGCGGCATTCGGGCCGGAGGAGCGGCTGGCTGCTGCTCCTCAGCCTTGCCCTGGGCCTGGCGCTGGCCTGGCTGCCCGTGGGCCTCGCCGCCCAGCCCTTGTTTCCCGGCCCACCCCCGCCCGTCGCCCCAGAGGCCGCCCCGCCCGTAGCCCCCAAGGCCGATCCGCCGGTGGACCGCACCGAGATCCGCGGCGTGTGGCTGACCCTCAATGACATGGCGGTGCTGCGCGACCGCGAGCGCATGCGCGCGGCGGTGGCCGATCTGGCCCGCCTGCACTTCAACACCCTTTACCCGGTGGTGTGGAACGGCGGCTAAGCCTGGTACCCGAGCGAGGTGACCCAAGGGCGCGGGCTGCAGAGCTTCACCCCCCGCGGTCTGCAGGGGCAGGACACCCTCGCCGAGCTGGTGGCCGAAGCCCATGCCCAAGGCCTGCTGGTGGTGCCCTGGTTTGAATTCGGCTTCATGGCGCCGCCGGGCATGGAGCTGGCCAGTCGCCATCCCGAGTGGTTGACCCGCAGCCGCGACGGCGGCCTCACCTCGATCAGCGCCGCCGGGGAGGTGGCCTGGCTCAACCCCTTCCGGCCGGAGGTGCAGAAGCTGATCACGGAGCTGGTGGAGGAGATCGTCGAGCGCAGTGGTGCCGACGGCATCCAGTTCGACGACCACATGAGCCTGCCCAGCGCCTTCGGCTATGACGCCTTCACCACAGCGCTGTACCAGCGCGAGAACAAGCGGCCGGTGCCGACCGATCCCCGGGATCCGGCCTGGCTGAAATGGCGGGCCGACAAGATCACCGCCTTCATGGCCAAGCTGCACGCGACCGTGAACGCCAGCACGCCGGCGCCCTGATCTCGCTGTCGCCCAATTACCCCGACTTCGCCTACAAGCTGCAGCTGCAGAACTGGCGGGAGTGGGTGCGGCGGGGGATTGTGGATGAGCTGCTAGTACAGCTCTATCGACCCGATCTGGAGAGCTTCAGCGCCGAGCTGGAGCGGCCGGTGCCGATCGCCCTGGTGAGCGCCCAGGCGGAGGCGACGCGAGCCGGAGGCCTGGGGATGGCCTTGTTCTATTTTGAAACCCTCTGGTAACGCAGCGATGAACCGGCGGCGCTGCGGCAGGAGGCATTGGCCCGGCTGTTTTCCGCGCCGGCGCCGCGACGATTGCTGCCGCCCACGCCTGCTCCGCCAGCCCGTGTGTCAGCCAGCTGACAACCAGCGTTTGGCAATGGAACAGCGACTGATTGAAGTTCAGGTCGCACCGGCGAGTCATCTCACCAAGTGCGGCCTCCGGCCCTTTTGCGCCTCGCTCCCGGAAGTTCCGCTCCTACTGGCGAAGTTGGTGTCACCAACAGCTCCTCCAACGGCATGCACACTGGCACCGGTGGAAGCAAGACGCAAGTCAATTCCTTCCGCATGGAGTCCGAAAATGCAGCCAGCACTGAACTCAACGTGGAAGTGGACTCACTTCCACCCGTCGGCAGCGCAACCAGGAGCTTCAGCCAATGCCATCGGCATATCGGCACAGCCCCCAACCAGGCGATCAACAGCCAGACAGTGGCAGGGAGTGCCTGCAAATCTCCTCTCGGCGGCACGAATAACAATGGCCAGATCAATAATAGCCAGGATACCTCCTTGGGATTTGGTCCCGGCATCTACTGTCGTAGTCCCAACCTCTGGTGGAGTGGCTTCGGCGCCGGATCCGGTTTCGGAAGTTGCCATTCAGACTCGTTTGGAGGTGCTGTGACCCTGAGCATCCTTTTCGGGAAAGCCGCTGACCAGGCCTGCAAGGAAAATGTCCTGGAAACAGCCAGGCAGCGCAAACTCGACACAGCTTTCACGCTGGTAAGGAAATCCGCTGAGTTCCTCCGTTCCGACATCCGCGTCGACTACAGTCTCCCTCAATTTGCCCAACTGCGAGACAGTGAAGGGGTCGCAACTGTGACTCGTCATGTCAAGTTACGGCCCCTCAATCCCTCTCTACAGCCTCCAGCTCCGAGCCCATTCGGCGACTATGAGCCAGCAGTAAGCTAACGGGTATATTTACGGTTATGAACGACGCTTACAGGCGGCTGGAGGTTTCACATACGAACCATCACTGCAAATCATGTTTGCCGATATCTTTTGCCGTGGATCGACCAACAACGAATCATCAAGAATGGGGTCTTGGACTTTAATGAGGTTTTGGACTTCAAAGTAATTGGACTGATCGAGACTGGTTGAGAACAAGATTTGCTCATTCATGTTCGGATCAGTATCAGTATAGTCGTACTCAACTTTTACGGTTGCTGAAACG
>JBJTUJ010000093.1:0-3600 GCA_046080685.1 Cyanobium sp.
CGACCGGCTGCGCCGCAGCCAGGTGCTGGTGGGCGCCGCCTACCGGCACGATCCGGCCACGGTGATCGCCCTGCTGGAGGCCACCGCCGCAGCCTGCCCCGATGTGCTGCCCTCACCGGCGCCGCGGGGTGTGCTGCTCAGCTATGGCGATTCCGCCATTCAGTACGCCCTGCGCTTCTGGATCGCCGACCCGATGGCCAATGTCTCGGTCTGCAGCCAGGTGCAGGTGGCGGTGTGGCAGGCCTTCCGCGACCACGAGATCGAGATCCCCTTCCCCCAGCAGGTGCAGTATCAGGTGGAGCTGCCCCCCGCGCCGGATGCCCCAGCACCGCCTCTCTAGGCATTCAGGGAGCGAGGCGTTCAGAGATCGAGACGGAACCACGCCTCAGCGTCGCGGGCAGCCCGGTCCTGGCCGAGCTTGTGGCCGAGGGCGAAGGACCCGGTGGCGGTCAGCACCGCCAGCAGGGCGATGCCGCTGCGCGGCGACCAGCTGCGGGAGGAGGGATCCCGGGGTGCCCCCACCACCGTGAGCAGGGCGAAGCCCACCGAGGCCAGGGCCCCGAGGCCGAAGAGCAGCGGCACACCCGTGCGCCGGGTGACGGCATGCACCAGCAGCACCGGCAGGCCCACCACCGGCAGGCCGGAGCCCACCGCCCAGGCCCAGCGCTGCCTGGGCCCATCGGCCAGGCGCCGGCGGAAGGCCAGCCGCCTGCGTTCGCCGTCAGCGACCACGGGAGGCGGGAGCTGGCGAGCTGTCACGCAGAGCCTGGAGGGCGTTCAGGCCCACAGCCATCGTCATGATCAGTCCGGTGAGGATCAGCAGAAGCCGGAAGGTGCGGAACACGAGCCCTTCCAGCGTGGGGCCGCCGCTGCCGGGAGGCCGGCGGGAGGGCGGAGTCTGCGTGGGCGGCCGCGGGGGGAGCTGCATCCTCGGGTGCCATCCACAACATCCTCCATTGTGAACCGCGCTCAGCCGCCCCTCCCCCGCCAGGGCAGGGGCGGCACCAGCACGTCGGCCACCGCCTGGAGCACGGAGGCCACCGGTCCCAGCTGGCCCAGCAGCAGCGTGGGCGCCAGCGGTTTGATCTCCGGATCACCCCCCGGGATCTGGTTGGTGCGCAGGAACCACAGCCCCGCCCCGTGGCGCAGGAGCACCGCAGCGACGTCGTCGTGGGCGCGGCGGGGCAGCATCGAGCGCCAGCTGAGCAGCACATCGCTGATGCTCTGACCCGCCTGGAAAGGCTGGGGGGGCGCCGTTCCCCTCGCGGCCGCATCCAGCAGGGCGGCATTGGCGCGCCAGTCCGCCCGCACCAGGCCGAAGGGGGTGAGCAGGTCATCGAGGGAGCGGCCCACGGCGGCCAGCGGCGCCGCCCGTTCCGCCGTGGCCGGGTCGGCCGCCAGCCGGTTGCGCAGCTGCTGGATCGCCAGGAACAGGGCCTGGCTGGAGTCCTGCACGCAGGAGGTGGCGGGGGTGACGCTGGCCAGGCCCGTGCCGTCGCCGCTGCGGTAGCGGGCCATCAGCACCTCAGCCTGGAGCGCCAGAACCTCCGGCAGCGAGAGGCTGCCGTCGCTGCCGGGCGGACCCTCGAGGGCCGGCAACTGCACCAGCACGTCCGACAGGGGGCGGCTGGCCTGCCAGCCGCGCTGCAGGTCGCCGGCGAAGGCGCTCCAGTCCTGGCTGCCGGCCACGATCGCGTTGGGATTGTGGGCGTAGATCTGGTGGAAGCGCAGCTCGAAGCGGGGCTCGCCGCTGAAGGGATCGGCCACCACCCGGGCCTCGCCGAAGGCGAAGTGCCCGGTCACGGTGAAGCCCGGGGTGGGTTCGCCCCGTTCGCCGCCGATGCCACCGAAAGCGTGCAGCAGCAGCGCCCGGTCGCCGATGCGCCACGGACGCGGCGCCACCGCCACGGTGCTCATCCGCCCCTTCTGCCGCTCGGTGTCCGCCCAGTTGCCGTGACGGATCCAGCGCTCGCCCTCGTCGGCCCGCAGCACCCGCTCCGCCTGGGGCCGCATCAGCGCCCGGGGCTCGAGCGACTGCACGGTGAAGATCCCCTGGGCATCGGGCGCCCCCTGCACGTACCAGCCCTCGGCATTGGCCGGGCTCTCCACCAGGCCATCGGGCGTGGAGATGTGGCGACCACTGGCGTCTCGGACCTGCCTCGGGATGCGAAGGCTGCCGATTGGTCCGTCGAAACTGCGGCTGGAGCGGTTCCAGTGGCGCACCCGGAAGCGATCCGCCCCGGCGGCGGGATCAGGCCCCAGCACGCGCACCAGTCCCTCGTAGCGCCCGGTGGTCTGGATCGGCGGGTGATCCACCCGCAGCTCCGGCGTCGCCTCGCCGCTGCGCCCCACCTGCACCGCCCCCTCGAGGCGCACGGTCACGTCGTCGTAGGGGCGGGCACCGGCAAGGGACTGGAGCGGGCCTACCTTCTGGCGCCCATCGAGCCGCTCCGGCAGCACGTTGCCGTTTGCTATCGCCCGCCGCGCCGCCGCTGTGAAGCGGATGTCGGTGGTCACCAGCGCCACCAGCCGCTGCAGCTCCGGACGGTCCTGCCAGGTGAGCCGCAGCCGGCGACCCACCAGCGCGCCATGGGCGGGCGGGGCCAGCTCCAGTTCGATCCAGGCCCAGTCGCCGCCGCCGGCCGCCTGGGTTTCCGCCGCTGTGGGCAGGATCAGCCGCCCCTGCCAGGCGGCCCGGGGACGGTAAAGAGCGGGATCGGGCCGGCGGTCCAGGGGGAAGTAATCAGGGCGGTTGAAGGGCAGCCGCTGGGCCAGGGCATAGCTGGACGGTCGTTCCTCCGCCGCGCCCGCGACCGGCGACGCCGCCGCGAAAGCCGCCATGGAAGCCGCCAGCACCTGGGCAGACCCGGCCCCGGCCAGCACCAGAGCAGCGAAAGCGGCCCCCCGGCGCCGCAGCCTCCACCCTGTGCCCATCACCCCTGGCTCCGCCCGCCTGGATCGCACTCTGGCGGATCAGCCGGCGGAACCCTGCAGACAATCCACGAATCACCCCCGGCGAGCCCGCCGGCGGACAGGATGGACGGAATCCGCGGCTGTGCCCGGAGCGCATTGCCCATGCCGCCCCCGCCTCCCGCCTATGGGGACGATCCCCGCCACGAGACCGGGAGCCCGGGCAGCACGGAGGATCTGCTGGCCCTGGCCATGCAGAACGGCGCCATCGGCATGTACCTGGCCGATCCGGCCGACGGCCGCTTGCTGGTGGTGAGCTGATCCGCCTTCCAGGCCTGTTCCAAGGCAGTAACAGCCGCTTGGGTCTTCTCAGGCAGGGGGGTCGCCAGGCCGGGATCTCCCGCCATCAACCAGGCCATACTCAGCAGTGCCAAGGGGCGGCAGAGATGCATCCGGCTGGCGTTCTCAAGGCGCTTGGGAATTATGGCAAGCCCAGTCGCCATTGCGGCTGCCTCCTTGCACGCAACCTTAAGGGGTCGCATGGATCAGCCCAACGCTTCAAATTAGCGGCGGCATGAATCTTTGGTTGAAGACCGGGAAATTGCTACCGTCCGCTGCATTTGATTGTTAGGCATTCATCAATTCACAAACTTCGCCACGAGCATTATGCAAAACAAACAGCATCGCAGC
>JBJTUJ010000094.1:0-3377 GCA_046080685.1 Cyanobium sp.
CCATCCCGTTAAATCGTCTGTGGGAATCGACAAGCAGCGGATATCAAAAATAGACTTCAAGCCAGCCCGCTGGAGATGCAGCAACTCACCGCTCCCATCCATGCCTGGCAGAAACACAAACAGGGGGAGAGTCTGTTTTGAGTCCTTGGAAGTCAGGAGACGCAATGTTTTTTTCACAATTAGCTTATTAGCTGAAAGTGTTTAGTGGCTGCCTTGACGCAGCAAACCGGCGATTTGCTCCCAGCATGACTGGGTTATCTCTTTGGCCAGTTGTCCTCCATGGCGGCCACGGTACTGCCGCCTCTGAACCTCGTCGATCCCAATAGGATAGCCAAAGAGAAGGTGGACGCGACGATAGACAATGGCGGAATGCCACCCCCCGCATTTGAACAGGGGTTCTGAGGGATCAAAAAAGCTGAAAAGCTTTAATGGGGCAAGGTTGTGCTTTTCCTCTTCAGATGATGCGATTGCCACTGGCAGGATGGTCAGATCTTGAACCGGTGCTCGCAAGGCCAGATGGGCAAAACCACGATGGAACGGGCTGAGTTGATTGGCCGGCTGGACCTGAACCATTGGCTGCGCTCCTTCTGGAAAAATCCCGACTATCTGCCCTGACAGTAACAATTCAACTGACTGCTGGAAGAAGTTCCTTTGCCTTTGGCGACGTGCATCGAGAGGGAAGGCCCCCATCGCCGACACCATCTCCCGCAGCACGGGAACCCGACTCATGTAGTAGTGGCAGGCAAAACGTACTGGACGATTCATTGCTGCCATCAGCAAGGGAGCGTCGAGCAGGCTGCGGTGGTTGCTGACAACTAAGATTTTCTTATTTAATGGAATCCGATCGATATACTGGACAGATACCTTCGTGCCAACGGCACCGAGAAAGCCGCGAGACAAGTGTAAGGGGGAATCAGATTTCATGCCTGGAATCGGGTCGATCAGGTTCATTGGCGAAGGGTTCTGATGTTGAAGCTTGGATCTGGCGTCGCTGCTGGACGGGGATGTACGAGTCTGGCTTAGTTAAATCGAGGAAAATATCGATTATCAACATATGTCGATTGTGACTTGCCAGGAGTAGTTGGCAGGTTGCTCCATGCCTGCTCCATGATTCTAGGGCGTGAGTAATCAGAGTGTGGCCTTGTGCCAGCGGGGTTGTTGAGTGCCCCGGCCGAGAAGGGCACACTGCTTCAGGGATGATTTTGTCCGTTGCTGTTGCCGATCGGCCTGCGCCTGAGCGAGGGGTTGGAGGGGAGCCACACAGACATCGACTTTGACGCAGGCACCCTGGTGGTAGTGCCAACCAGTTTGCCGCTGTTGGCTGGGCCGGGGACCATCTCCCTGTTAATCGCGGATTCCCCCGCCCCCTGTTAGGTGAGAGCAGAGGCCACCCCCGTGATTAAGCGGTCAGCATTTCAACTTCAGATAGTATAGAGAGAAGTCATTGCTGGATCTCACTTGAAGAAACTTGCTGGACCATTGCGTAGAGCATTTATCTATGGCCTGATTAGCTTTGGCGGGCTTGTTCTGATCAACAATTCCGAGCTGGATCTCCCCAACATGTGGATCGCCTATCTGCCGATGTTTGCCGGCGTCTATTTGACTAGCTAGTGGCTGGATAAAAAGTTCGGGGATTAAGAAGCTCCGGAACGGCCATGCCTTGATCAACCCCGAGTAGTTGCTCAGCACTCACATTGGGACTGGAGTTGGATGCTTTGTGGCTGCCTGATGAGGTGATATCTTTTGTGGGCAGTCCAAAGTGATCAGTGCTCAGAAAGTGGCCTGTATGGCCCAGTTCCAAGGGCCTGGGTACCCTATGCATCCCCAAGCTGAGATGGTCACCGAATGACATACAGGGGAGTCATGGCTCCCGGAAGTCTCATCGTTCACGGCCTCTTGATTCCTAGGTCTTCGACAAAGAACTCTCTGCTGATCGAAATGGAATTTTCGATGGGAGTTTTCGTTGGATTGTCGCGAACAAATCTCTGCAGTTGATTCAACCGATGCCCAGCAGCCCGCGGGTGAAGGCCTCACCACCTAGGGCGAATTCGGTGGCCAGCAGTGCGATGAAACCCAGCATGGCCATGCGGCCATTGAGCTTCTCGGCGCGCTCATGGAAGCCCCAACCACGCTCGGCACTCACCACTTCCATGCGGGGATCCGTGGCGAAGGCATTGAGGCGACCACCTTCCTCAGTGGTGACCGTGGCTCCGCGGATGGTGGCGCGATCGAGGGCGCTGGGGGCTGCGGCGGTGGCTTGGGCCATGGAGCGCTCGAAAGTGATTTTATAATTGTAGCAGATTATTGCGGCGTGTTGACGCGTGCAGCTTCCGGGCCCCGGCAGGGAAGTCAAGGCCCTGCGCCCAGCCAAGAAGCCCCCGGCTGAGAGCTGAGCCTGGCTAGGCCGCCAACGAGGAACGGGCCTTTGGCCTCAGGGGCCACGGGCGGGACCACGGATCAGGCAAACTCTTCACGTTCCGTAACAAAGGCCATGACGGTCGGACAGCTCTTTCTCGAATCTCTCTCCAGCGGGGTCATCACCCCCCGGGAGCTCTCATGGCTCACCCATCAGCAAGACAGCTTCTCCCGAGTGGAGGAGGCCACAGCGCTGAGGCTCGGCCGCCTGCTCGATCAGGGTGAAATCCACCTGGGCTGCCGGCTCTCCACAAGAAACTGAGCAACGCCACCCTGCTCGACCTTTCGCTGAGTGCCTGACCTGGCCCGGTGCTGCAGGAAGCCGTTGGAGTGGCGGAGGCGATTCGCTTGGCCAGTGCTCAGCCCGTCGAGTCCAACGGCGCGGCCATCCACACCACTTTCAGTATCGGGGTGGTGCTCGCCGAACCAGGCGAGACGATCGATGCGCTCAACTCCCGCGACGACCAAGCCATGGACCGCGCCAAACCGGGAGGGCGCACCAGTTGATCCCGATTGAGGGGTCAACCAGCGTCGTCGATCTGACAGGGCGCTCCAAGTCCCGGTCATGAAAGATCGAAGGCAGCAGGGTGAGGCCTTGCTCCAGCCGGAGAGCACCGCCATGATCCAACGAAGTTGAATCTGATCGAAAGGCCTTGGCGATCACGACCCGGACTATGCGTCCGCGGCAGGCTCAGATCGGCAACACCAGCGCTTCTGGTTCCGGGTGCTGCAGGCGAAACAGGCGGTCTTCGGCTGCTCGCCGGCATGTAAGCAGGAACAGGGGCATGTCGATCCCGAACTCCCTTTCAAACAGGGCCACCACACCCGATGTCTGACCAAGCCCGCAGGCACGGATCGCCTTGCCCAGACCCAGGCGAGGCTGATCCGTAAGCGTCACAAACAGTTTGTTCAGCCGATACTCCTGCAACGCCCGCACTGGCGTGACACCGCGAATCCGCTCA
>JBJTUJ010000095.1:0-4483 GCA_046080685.1 Cyanobium sp.
GGGCGGACGACCAGCATCGCCACGAACCCCACCGCCTCCACTGGCTCACCGCAACCCCGGGGGAAAGCGAGGGGCCGATGCGCCACACTTGCGCCTGATCACTGGCAGCGGCGATGGCTGACGACACCACCACCTCCCACCCCTCGGATCGCGACAGGGGACCGGATCGGGGCCCCCGGGGCGCGGGACCCCGCGAGGGCGGTGGCTTCACATCCGCTTGAGCGACAACGAGATGCAGGCAGCCCGCGCCCTGCAGGAGGCCTTCGGGCTGCGCTCGACGGTGGCGGTGCTGGGGTTCTCCCTGCGCACCCTGGCGCAGCAACTGGAGAACGGCGAACTCGATGAACTGGTAACCCGCCAGCGGGCCCAGGGTGGCGGGCGTCCTCCGGCTCCCCGGGGTGGTGGTGAGCGCCGGCGTGAACGGGGAGAGGGCGGTCGCGGTGAGGGCGGTGGACGCGGAGAGGGGGGCGCCCGGGCGGGCAGGGTGGATCCCTTCGCCCGTCCCAGCCGTCCTGCCGCGCCTGCCCCTGTCAGCGAACCGGCCGCCGAGGTGAGCGAACAGGCCACCACGGAGGATGCCGCCGAAGCGGAGGTCATCGCCGCGGAAGCTGGCGAAGCATCCGTTGAGGCTGGCAAAACCACTGTGGAGGCCACCGCGAGCGAAGCGGAGACCCTGGTGGCCGAGGCCTGATCCCAGCCCCATGAGCGAGCAACGGCCGAGGGTCCTCTCCGGCGTCCAGCCCACCGGAGCCCTGCATCTGGGCAACTGGCTCGGGGCGATCCGCAACTGGGTCGACCTCCAGGACACGCACGACACCTTCTTCTGTGTCGTCGACCTGCACGCCATCACCGTGCCCCACGACCCGGCCCGTCTGGCGGAGGACACCCTCACCACTGCGGCGCTGTACCTGGCCTGCGGCATCGATCCGGGCCGGTCCACGGTGTTCGTGCAGAGCCACGTGGCGGCCCACAGCGAACTCTGCTGGCTGCTGAACTGCGTCACCCCCCTCAACTGGCTGGAGCGGATGATCCAGTTCAAGGAGAAGGCCCGCAAGCAGGGGGCGGACGTGTCGGCCGGGCTGCTCGACTATCCGGTGCTGATGGCGGCGGACATCCTTCTCTATGACGCCGACCGGGTGCCGGTGGGGGAAGACCAGAAACAGCACCTGGAGCTGGCCCGCGACATCGCCCAGCAGCGGATCAATGCCCGTTTCGCCCCCCGGGGTGCCGACGGGGAGCCGCAGGAGCTGCTGAAGGTGCCCGAGCCCCTGATCCTGGGGGAGGGAGCGCGGGTGATGAGCCTCACCGACGGGCGCAGCAAGATGAGCAAGAGCGACCCGAACGAGGCCTCCCGCATCACCCTGCTGGATCCGCCGGAGCTGATCGTGCGCAAGATCAAGCGGGCCAAGACCGACCCGTTGATGGGTCTGGAGTTCGGCAACCCGGAGCGGCCTGAAGCCGACAACCTGCTCGGTCTGTACGCCCTGCTCAGCGGCCTGGGCCGGGAGCGGTCCGCCGAGGAGTGCGCCGCCATGGGCTGGGGGGCGTTCAAGCCCCTGCTCGCCGATGTGGTGGTGGAGGCCCTCCGGCCGATCCAGGAGCGCTACGGCGAGCTGCGCCGGGATCCAGCCACCCTGAGGGCCGTGCTCGGGGCGGGTCGGGAGCGGGCGGCGGCCGTGGCGGAGGGCAGCCTCGGCCGGGTGCGGCAGGCTCTCGGCTTCCTGCCGGGGCGCTGACCTGCGCCCAGCAGCCCTGAACCATGGCCCGGCGATTGATCAGCAGCGCTGATCGAACCGTGACGGTGTGTGAACCCACACCGCTGCCGCCGCCGCAGGGGCGAGGTCCAGGGCTGTCACTGGCGTCTCAGCTCGGACCCGACCTTCAGAACGTTCTTGAAACACGCTGCGTCCCATTTGTCCAGACCGGCGCCCAGGGGGGTGGCCCCATGACCTGTTCAGGGAACAAGGTCTCTGGTGACTTCGTGCTGTTCCTCGCCTTTGCGTCGCCACCCTCTCCCCAGCCAACCTCTCCTCAGCCGCCGGCTCCCCAACCTGCTTCTCCCCTCCCGGGAGCTCCGCATCGCGGCCGTGCTGCTGCTGTCGCTGCCCCTGGTGGCCGCGGCCGTGCCCCGGCCCTCGGAAAGGACGCAAGCCGCCGATGGGGAGCAGCCCGCACTGGCTGTGAGCCAACCGGCTGACGCGGGCGGTCGTTACCGCATCACCCCCGAGCGCCGGGCGCTTCTCAACACCATCCGCTTCGCCGAGGGCACCTGGCTGGGGGGCTCCCCCGAGGGCTACCGCACCATCTATGGCGGCGGCAAGGTGGCCAGCCTCGAGCGCCATCCGGAGATCACCGTGAGCCGGGGCTACGTGAGCGCCGCGGCCGGTGCCTACCAGTTCCTGCCCAGCACCTGGGACGCCGCCGCCCGTCGCTTGGACCTCGCCGACTTCGGCCCCGAGGCGCAGGACCAGGCCGCCCTCCACCTGATCGAGGAGCGGGGCGCCCTGCGCCGCTTCGATCGGGCCGGCCTCTGCGCCGAGGTGCTGGCGCGGCTGGCACCGGAGTGGGCCTCGCTGCCGAGCCATGGGGGCGGCAGCTACTACGGCCAGCCCGTGAAGGGCGTGGAGGAGCTGCTGGCCTTCTACCGGCAGGAACTGGAGCGTCAGCGCGATATCGCCCGAGCCGGCGGCAGCGGGCCTGCCCAGGCCTGACGCTCAGGGCTCGCTGTAGACGACCCGCCCTCGTTCATCGTTGCCCACCTCGAGCAGATGGGCGTGGAGCAGACGCTCGATCTCGGCCCGCACCGCTCCGCTGTCCTGCCCCGGAGCCAGCTGCAGCTCCAGCAGGGCATCGTTGATCGTGAAGCCCTGGGGACCGCTGCGGCGCGCCAGCCCCAGGAGCTGCCGTTCGAGCGACGGCAGCGACGCCGCGGTGGCCGCCGCCACGGCTTCTTCCAGCAGCAGCGGCTGGTTGGCCTGCTGCACCAGATCGGGGATCAGGAACAGATCGATCAGCTGGCCGAGCCCACAGATCCCGAAGGTGAGCAGCCAGAGGGTGCCGCTGAGGGGCTTGCGGTTGTAGAAGCGCTGCAGCCCGCAGAGCCCCACCAGGGAGAGGCACCACAGCAGGTAGCTCACAGCCACGGTCCGGCGTTCCTGCAGCGGCGAGGGCAGCCGCGCGGAACGAACGGGACGGGTGCGTGTCACGGCGGAAGCAGGGCATGGGCAGGATTCTCGTGCGTAGGATCCCGGTTTCGCAGCGTCGGATTCCCGTGCCCGCCACCGCCGCCAGCCGCAGCAACCCTGCCGGGGCCGTCAACGGCACCACGGCGGCGCAGGCGGCCACCAGCGAGGCGATCCCCCTGCCCAGAACCAGCGAGAGCGAGCTGCTGCTGAGGATCCGGCACTCGATGAGCCACGTGCTGGCCATGGCGGTGCAGAAGCTGTTCCCCAAAGCCCAGGTCACGATCGGCCCCTGGACCGAGAGCGGCTTCTACTACGACTTCGACAACCCGGAACCCTTCACCGAGGCCGACCTCAAGGCCATCAAGAAGGAGATGGGCAAGATCATTGGCCGGCGGCTGCCGCTGGAGCGGATCGAGGTGAGCCGCCAGGAGGCCGAGGCACGGATCAGGGCCCAGAACGAGCCCTACAAGCTGGAGATCCTGGCGGGCCTGCAGGAGCCGATCACCCTCTACACCCTGGGCGAGGAGTGGTGGGATCTGTGCGCCGGCCCCCACGTGGCGAACACCAGCGAGCTGAACCCCAAGGCCTTCGATCTGGAGAGCGTTGCCGGGGCCTACTGGCGCGGTGACGAGAAGAACGCCCAGCTGCAGCGCATCTACGGCACCGCCTGGGAAACCCCCGAGCAGCTGGCCGAGCACAAACGGCGCAAGGAGGAGGCCCTCCGCCGCGACCATCGCCGCCTGGGCACCGATCTCGACCTGTTCTCGATCGAGGATGAGGCGGGGGCGGGGCTGGTGTTCTGGCACCCTCGCGGCGCCCGCATGCGGCTGCTGATCGAGGACTTCTGGCGCCAGGCCCATTTCGACGACGGCTACGAGCTGCTCTACACCCCCCATGTGGCCGACATCAGCCTGTGGAAGACCTCCGGCCACCTCGACTTCTACAGCGAGAGCATGTTCGGGCCGATGCAGGTGGATGAGCGGGAGTACCAGCTCAAGCCGATGAACTGCCCGTTCCACGTGCTCACCTACGCCAGCACGCTGCGCAGCTACCGCGAGCTGCCGATCCGCTGGGCCGAGCTGGGCACCGTCTACCGCTACGAGCGTCCGGGCGTGATGCACGGCCTGATGCGGGTGCGCGGCTTCACCCAGGACGACGCCCACGTGTTCTGCCTGCCGGAGCAGATCGGCGATGAGATCCTGCGGGTGCTCAACCTCACCGAGAAGATCCTCTCCACCTTCGACTTCCGCAGCTACGAGATCAATCTCTCCACCAGGCCCGAGAAATCCATCGGCGAC
>JBJTUJ010000096.1:0-6803 GCA_046080685.1 Cyanobium sp.
GAGCCGCCGGAATCGGGATGGTGGCTGAGCGCCATCTGGCGGTAGGCCTCGCGGATCTGGGCCAGGGTGAGCCGCTGGCCGGGATCGGTGGGAAGGTGCAGCAGGCGCAGGGCTCCCTGCAGCGTCATCGTGTGCTCCAGCGTCTGGAACGACGTTCCCCGGCGGCGGCGGCGGAACCGCTGCACGAACCGACGCACCAGGGTCGGGATCCGCACACTGAGGGTGGAGCCGCTGAACGGATCCTCGAGCAGGCCGGCCGTTACCATCACACGCTCGAAGCTCGGAGGTTCATCCCCCCACTGGGGGACCAGTTCGGCCATCAGCCGGCAGGCTGCCGACCAGGTGAAACTGCGGCCCTCGCTGGAATCACAGCTGGGCCAGATGTCCTGGCCCAGCCACACCATCGCGGCTTCGAGCACCGCCTCGTTCGCCGGTTTGCCATACAGCCCCAGCCAGTGCTCGCGCACCACCTCGATCGCCTCGTCCACCCGTTCCGCCGACAGCTGGGGCAGGGGCCCCACCGCGGGCGCCGGTGCGGGCCGACCGGAAGCCGGGGTGCGCAGGCTGCGCCGGAGCTGGCGGGTGTTCTTGCGCACGAAGCCCGGCAGGTCGATGCCGCCGCCTCCGCCTGAGGCGGTGGAACGGTGGTGCTCCTGTTCACGGGGCAGGGCAGGGCCGGGGTCGAACTCCACTTCCAGCTGTTCCATGGCGCCGCGGCCCACCAGCACCAGGGCGGCCTCCTCGTCGAGGTCGTCCTCCCCATCGGCGGTGATTGAGCTGCTCCGCGTCCGGCCCTCCTCCTCGTCCGCCTCGTCTCCGTCGGCGGCGAAGAGATCGTCGAGCAGCCGCTCGAGCACATCACCCCGGTTGCGCAGGCCCCACTCCTTCTTGAGGGCATCGATGTGGGCGATGCGGTTGTTGGAGAGCTCAATGCTCAAGCGGCGCCGACCCTCGGGCTCGCGCCCTTCGGCGGTGGGCTCCTGGGGAGGGGGTTCGCTCACGGGCTTTGCCAGGAACGCATGAGTTGGCGCTGCGCCTCGATCGCCGGCTGATACCGCTCCCGCTGAATGCTGAGCGGCGGCACGAGCGGTGGCGGGGAGGGGAGGAAACGGGGGACGGGCGGCGGCGTTGGGACCCGCCTTGGCAAGGGGGACTGGGGGGGCGGGACCGTGTCCACCCCCAGGGCCGGCGGCGGGGCCGCGGGCGGTGTCGCCGGACGGACCTGCTGCCGGGCGATCGCGAGCTGGCGCTCCTCCTCCTGCACCCGTGCCAGCTGGGCCGAGGGCACCACACTGAGCAGGTGGCCGGGGGTGGCATCGGCGGGATACACCATGCTGACCCGGATCGGATAGGCAAGACCGGGAACCAGATTCAGCGAGGCCAGGGAGAGACTCTCGCCCGAGCGCAAGCCCACATGCACCTCGCGCATGCCTTCCGGCAGCTGGATCTGCAGCGATCCGCGGAAGGCGGTGAAGGGGCGACCGCCGCTGGGCGCCGGATGGCTCATCACCAGGTCGTACGGACCGCTGCCCTTGAGGTTGAGGTCGACATCAAAGCGCACCCCGTAGGTGCCGACGTTATCCAGGGAGGAATCCACCATCCGGCTGGCCAGGGCGTTCACCTGAACCTCACCGGTGCCGAAGCTATGGCGGTTGGTGCTGGTGAAGGGAACGTGCAGCGGCCCCTGGCGGGAGAGGTCGTGGCTGAGGCTGGCCTTGTAGCTGTCCCCCAGGGCCACGCCGCCCACCCGGGAGAAGACGGTGCGATCCCGGATCTGCTGCAGCTGGTTGAGGTACACCCTTCCCGGGGCAAGCCGGGCGGAATCGAGAACCGCCAGCACATCGGCATCGGATGTGGGATTGCTGGCCGCCACAACGGCGATCTGGAAGGGTCCGTCACTGTGCCCGCGCAGCAGGGCGTTGGCAATGCCGAGGGCGGGCAGCGCCGTCTGGAAGAGCACCAGGCGGCTGCGGGCCGGGATCGTGATCTCGTCCTCCAGCTTGCGATCGAGCCTGCCGCGCAACATCTGAATCGCCGTCGCGTCACCGGGACCGGTGTTCCACGGCCGGGGGCCAAGGGGCTTGACCCCCATCAGGTTGTTGGCCAGATAGGGGGCCTCGAAGCTGTTGCGCACCGCGCCGGCATCGAACTTGATGTGGACGGGCCGGATTCCTGGATTGATCAGGATCGCGGCCAGGGTGAGCTCGGTGCGGCGCTGTCTCGGCCCGATGGAGGCCCGGTAGGGCGGGAAGTACTTGTGATGGAGATGCATGCCGAACGGACCCTGGAAGGTGAATTCGGCATTGCGCAGCGGCTGGCCCGTCTCCGCCGCGTAGGCGTAACCCGGAGCGGTGCTGATCAGGATCCCTGGTCCCTCCACCTCCTCCGGCTGGTTGGAGTGGAGCACCGGCAGGCGGTTGAAGACGCCGTCAAGCGGGCGTGACCGCTGACCGGCCATCAGCGCCACCCAGGCCTGGGCCGGCCTGAGGGGATCGAGCAGAACCAGGCCCAGCGACAACAGCAGGACCCAGGGACGCGAAGGGAGGGAACGAACCGGTAGCAAGGAATCGGGAAGGCGGCGAGAGAAGCGGGACCAGGAACCTGACCCCGGTGGATCGGCCGCGAATCCTGGCGCCATCCGGGCCGGGCGGGGGGACCGGGACACTCCCGATCCCCCCCTTGTGCTGGCTAGAACCTTGGCGTCCGTTCGATCCTGCCATGGTCCCCCCCCTCTTCTGCTGCGCCGGTCCCGAGGATGGCCGCACGGGACGGCGGCGCTACCAGGAACGCAAATGGCAGATGCTCGCCTTCATGCGCGACGGGCTCGAGCGCCAGCTGGCGGCCGTCAACGCGGCCATCAGCACCCTGGAACGGCAGATGGAACGGGACCAGCCGGAGTCGAGCGGCTGAGCGCCAATCGCTCACCCTCACCGCTCACCAGGCCCTGCCGGATGCCCTCCAGGCCACGCTGCAGACGCCGCTGCACCGTCATGGGGCTCACCCCGAGTTCGGTGGCCAGACGGCGGCAGCTGAATCCCTCCAGCACGATCCGGCGCACCACCAGGCGCTCATCCTCCGGCAGATCGGCCAGCATCACCTCAGCCTGTCGCTCGCCTGCATGCCCCTCGCCGGCCGGCTGAGCGGGTTCCGCGGGGAGATCGGCCAGCTGCACGGGTGTGAGTGAGCCGGCCCGGCAGAGCTGACGCTGCCGCAGCAGCAATCGGCACTGCTCCGGATTCAGGCCGTTGCGCTCCAGTTCCGCCCCAAGGCGCCCGGGCTGGCCAGCGGTGCTGCGCTCCAGACGCTGCAGCAGCTCGAGCCGCTCCGCCTGGCGCCTGGGGAGCCGGACCCGCGGTGCCAGATCCCGCAGGTAATGGAGGATGGCTCCGCGAACATGGGGCCGGGCGAAGGCCTCGAACGGGGTGGTGGTGGCGGCGCGGTAGAGCTCGGCGGCCCGGATCAGACCCAGCAGACCCACCTGGATCAGATCCTCGCTGGGCTCGCCGCTGCAGCGTGCGTAATGGATGGCCAGGGGACGCACCAGGTCGCGGTGGGCCTCCACCCGGCGGTTGCGGCGCTGAACGGCGCGGGAGGGCCCGCTGCGGCGCCGCGGTGCGGCAGCGGGTGAGGGTAGGGAGCGCAGCAGCGGACCTCCGGCGCTGGCCGGAACAAGACTGGACACCATGACGAAAGGAAGATGGAAAAGGGGATGGGAGCGTCCTCGCGGGACGCTGGGCAGCCGGGCCGCCTTTCTCCAGGAAGGGCCCTTTGCCGGGTGGACCGCAACCGTGAATTCACGGAATCGCCGCGGTGGGGCGCTTTTTTGTCAGCGCGGCCTCAGCTGCGGCGCGTCAGTCGGCAGCTGCGACACTCCGCAGCAGGCTCCAGGGACCGTGCTGCCGCATCCATGCCAGGTCGGAACCTGCGGTGCAGAGCAGGTAGCCGGCGAACCCCAGGCCGTTGACGCTGAAGCCGGCTCCGTGTTCCCGCACGCGCACCACCGTCAGGAACCAGTCGTCGTCGAACAGAAGGTTGTAGGCCGCCCGGGGGGCGGGATCGCTCTCTGGTTGGCCGAGGCCCAGCAGCAGGCAGTGCTTGCGGTACAGGGCAGGCAGATCCGAGCCCCCCAGCGGATCCCGCCGGCGGCTGAGGGCATGGCGCCAGGGCGGCGCCGGCCGCTCGCCGGCCAGCTGGGCAAGCAGCAGCGGGGCCAGGGGGCAGCTGGGCTCCGGGGCCTGCCGCGGCAGCAGCTGCAGGTGGCGATGGGGCTGGCTGGCTCCGGCCACGGCACTGCTGTTGAAGAACCACAACCCGCCGGTATCGGCCGCCACCCGGGCCACGGCCTGCCAGTCGGCCTCCTGGAGCCAGCCGCTCTGGGGCTGCCAGCCGTCGCTGATCACCAGCAGGTGGCACGGCTGCACCGGGTACTTGTTGAGCAGCACCACGTGGCCCGTGGACAGGCGCTCCACCTCCAGCGGCCGGTCCCAGGGCAGGAAGGGGTTGGGCCGGGGGCCTCCGGCCCGCAGATGCCGCGGTGGGGCCGAAAGCAGCCGCCTGAGCACGAAGGGGGCGAACTCAGGCGGATCCAGGGCCTCGGTGCTGAGGGGAACCAGGGCACCGCCGGCCAGAGCCCGCTCGGAGACCTGCCGCGCCCGCTGCCAGGTCTGTTCAGCCCGCACCGGCCTGCAGGCGGGCCAGCGACGCTCCCTGGTAGTAGCGACCGAGGATCTCGTTGTAGCGAAGACCCTGCTGCGCCAGTTCCTGCGCCCCGGTCTGGCTCATGCTGGCGCCGAGGTGGCTGTGGGCCTCATCCACGATCTGCTGGGTGGCCGCATAGAGGCTCTCGACGATCCCGCCTTGGTAGCTGAGGATCACCCCGGCGGTGCTGGCGGTGGCCTCCCGGGTGGGAGCGCTCACGGCCTCCAGGCCGGTGTAGTTCTGCCAGCGGGTGGTGTCGCCCAGGTGCCAGTGGGCATCGGCCGGACGGGCCATGTGGGCCATCGCATAGGAGCGCGCGGCCACGGCCTGGGCCCGCAGGGCCTCGATGTTCCAGTGGCTCGGCATCTCGCCGCCCACCACCGAGGCGATGTAGCTCTCCAGCGGCAGGTGGTTGATCACCTGCACCCCGTCCGCAGCCCGCAGCACCCGGAAACGGCCCGCATAGGGGCGTCCATCGGCCAGCAGCTGGCTGCCTGAGCCGGTTTCCAGCCATACCTCCGACTGGCTGCCGAGAGCGGCGGCCACATCGGCCGCCTCACCCGCTCCACCGCGCTGCAGCACCCGTCCCTGGCGGTCGCTGAGCTGCCAGGAGCCGCTGGCCGTGAGCTGGGGGGAGGCGGAGAGCTTGAGCAGCGCCACCCGGATCTCGAGCGGTACCTCCGGGCCCGCCACCGGTTCCGCCATGCTGCCGCCCGCCGCCGCCCGCTGGGCCCGGATTCCGGTGGCGGCGAGGGCGTCGTCAGACCGCCCCTGGCTGATGGTGGTGCCCGTGTCGAGGCTGGTGGCTTCGGGTGTGGCGATCAGAGCATCGAGAAGGTCGCCATGAGACTTGGGAACCCCGGGCTGCAGCAGGCCCTGGGCGGCAAAGCCCGCTCCCACCGCGAGGAAGGCCAGGGGAGCAGTCAGAAGCACGGGATGGCGCCGCAGCTGGCGCAGGGCCGCCGGCAGGCTCAGCCGCCAGGCAGCAAGCTGTCCCAGCTCAGGCGGGCCCGTTCGGCCGCGCCGGAGTCGGGCGACGAGCTGGCGTCCCAGGGAGGCGGCGCCGTTCGCAGAAAACCGTCCCACAACAGATGACCCGTACCGATCAGGCGGATCATGCCTGAAGAAGCCGCCTCACACACCATCCCCCCCGGACGGTCGGAGCATTGCCAGCCCACCACGCGGCGCCGGCCGAGCCGCTCAAGCCACCAGGGGGCGACCAGGGCATGGGCGGATCCGGTGACCGGATCTTCGTCGATCCCAAGGCCGGGGGCGAAGAAGCGCAGGCGGTAGTCCGGCGTCTCAGCCCCCACCAGTTCCCCGTCTGTGGCGGTGCCTGCGGCCTGCATCAGCACCAGGCCGTTGCGCAGCTCGCCCTGCAGCAGTGGCGCGAGCTGCAGGGGGCCCGCCAGGGGGGCGTCGGCCGGCAGCAGGGCCACCGCATAGCCCAGGGGGGAGATCCAGAACGCCTCGGCCGCCGTGGCCAGGTGCTCGGCCAGCACGGTTTCAAGATCCACTGGGATCGGTGCCGGCAGTAGGCCGGAACTCGGCAGCTGCAAAGACCCGCGCCCGCTGGCGCCCGCATCGAGCTGAACCGGCAGGGGGCCGCTGCGGGTGTGGAAGCAGAACGACTGGCCTGCGGACACGTCCCCCCAGTGGCCCAGGGCCAGCAGGGCTCCCAGGGTGGCGTGGCCGCAGAGCGGAACCTCGCATTCCGGGGTGAACCAGCGCAGCAGCCACTGATCCCCCCAGGAGAGCACGAACGCTGTTTCCGACTGGTTGAGGCTGCGGGCCAAGGCCTGCATCCAGGGATCATCGGCCGGGTGGCTGAGCCGCACCACGGCGGCGCCATTGCCGTGGAAGGGCCGATCGGCGAAGGCCTCCACCAGAACCGCCGGCAGGTCGCCTGGCTCGCGCGGAAGCGTGCTCATCGCACGCTCTCCGGCTTCGGGTCGCGCTCCATCAGGGCGCGCACCGCCTGGGGTGCATCGATCCGACCTTCCAGCAGGGCCACCACCTGCTCGCAGATCGGCAGCCGCCAGCCGTGGCGGGCCGCAAGGGCCAGGGCCGCCCGGGCGGTGCGGGGCCCCTCCACCGTGGCGTCG
>JBJTUJ010000097.1:0-6425 GCA_046080685.1 Cyanobium sp.
CATCAAGCGACTGGAGGATCTGATCAACGCCTCAGGCACGAAGACGGTGGTCTCCGACAGCTGCCCTCGCGATCACGCCGGCTACTACGAGAGCGACGGCAAGGCCACCGATCGCCTGGTGATCTGCCGCAACAACGTGAACCTCAGTGATGTTGAGGCGGTATGGGAGGTGATGGCCCACGAATCCACCCACATCATGCAGGCCTGCACCGGCAGCACGGCCATCCCCGACGAGCTGATGCCCCGGACCTACCGGGAGCTGCAGACCATGGCGCCCCACTACGCCAAGCTCGTGGGACGCAGCTACGCCAGTTCCGATCAGAGGCTGGAGGCTGAGGCCTTCTGGATGGAGCTGCAGACGCCTCCCGTGGTGATCGACCTGTTCCAGCGCAACTGCGCCCGCTTCCTCCAGCCCCGGCGCTGAGGCCGGAGGGTCTGCCTAGCCTCGGACTGGTTCGCCGTGCCAGCGTCGATGTCCTGCCGTTCGTTGCGCCTGTCGTCCAGCCTGTTGCTGCTTCTGCCGCTGCTGCTTTCCGGGCCGGCGGCGGCGGCGCCCGCTCCAGCACCGCCGGCCACCCCGCCGAACGGTGCCCTGACCCCGGTGCCGGCGATCGCGCCGGGGGGCGCTCCCGGGACCACCACTCCGCCGAGCGGCAAGGAGCAGCAGGTGCTCGATCGCATCCGGCAGCTGAAGGCGCCCCGCTGGCGCAGCTTCGGGGTCTGCCGCTACGACTGGGGCGGCTGGCGCATGAGCGAAGCCGGGGTGAGGGCCACCGCGGCCGAATGCGGAGAACCGCCGGCCGCGAGCAGCGTGGCCGTGCACTGCGACACGCTCCGGGTGGCCCGGCGGATCGGTGACGGCCCGTGGGAGCCCTGGCGTCTCCCCCTCTCCAGCGAGGAGTCGAAGACCCTCGGCGGCGAGGATCGGATGGTGGCGAACCTTTGCGCCAACGTCGCACCCTCCACCCCAGCGGCTCCCGCCGCGGGGAGCAAGCCCGCAGAGACCCGGCCGCTCAAGGTTCCTCCGCCCGCCACACCCCCGTCACCCACAGGCGCCAAGGCCCGCACCAAGGCCGTCTGAGGACGGCTGCCTGGCGGCTCTGAGGCGGATCAGCCCCAGTGCATGGTCATCGGCACGCTTCCTTCGAGGCTGCGCTTCACAGGGCAGACCTCGCCGGCACGGATCAACAGCGCCCGCTCCTTGTCCTCCAGGTGAGCCGGCAGGGTGATCCACACCTCCAGCGCTCCGATCCGGCGGTCGCTTCCGCTCGTCATCCGCTTCTCCACGCGGCCTTCGGCACCCTCGAGGGCGATCCCATGGCGCTCGGCCACGATGCCCATGATCGTGAGGATGCAGCTCACCAGGGCGGTGCCTACCAGATCGGTGGGGGAGAAGGAGGCGCCGAGCCCGTGGTTGTCGAGGGGGGCATCGGTGATCAATTCTGCGCCGGAGGACTCATGCACGGCTCGGGTTCGCAGACCGCCCTCGTAGCGGCAGTGCACCAGGGTCATGACGGGAGAACGGGACTTCCCATGCTCGCGCTTTCCGCGCTTGCGGGAGCAGCAGCTGGCATCCGGCACTGCTCCCGGTCCCGGCAGAGGGTGTCCAGGGGCGGCCGGCCCGTGAGCTTCAGTCGCCAGCGGGCCCACAGGCGGTAAAGCCCATCGGCGATCGGGCCGAGAACGGGCCAGCCGGTGGGGGCGTAGAGCCAGCCCAGGCCGATCAGGGCGTAGGCCCGCCGGAACGCGGCCACATCGCGCAGCACGGTGCCATCCGCCTCGAGCGCATGGATGCGCCCCATCGCCTCGCGGTAGCTGATGCCGCCATGGTCCGCCGGGTCGTAGTCCGGCGCGTCCACGTCGACGAAGGCCAGCCGGGGGCTCGCGCCGTTCTCCTGCCGGTCCCGCCGTTCCAGGAAGGTCACCTCGCGGCGGCAGAGTGGACAGGCTCCGTCGTAGAGGAGGGTGAGCAGGGGCTGGGGAGACGCGCTCATGGGCGGCGGCAGTGCGGCAGAGGCGGCATGGGCGAGGGACCGCTGGACCGATGCTATGCAGTTCACTCCGTCCCCCGCAGCCGATGGCGCCCCTGAGTCAGAGCCTCCACCGCCTGAGCCTGCTCACCTCCGGGGCCGGCTTCACCGACATCACCACGGCCCTGAATCGGGAGATCGCAGCCAGTGGCCTCGACACGGGCGTTGCCGTGATCGCCTGCCTCCATAGCAATCCCTCTCGGGTCTGATCCCAGCCGCCGCAGGGCCTGAGATCGCAGTCAGAAAACCAGTTCCCGCAGGGTTTCTCGGTCACCATGAGATCCGCCGGGAAGGTCTGGGATTAGGCTGATTCCGCCCAAAACCGGGCAAAAGTTACCCGGAAGTTACCCGCCGATGGCCAGTGATTGGCTCGCGGACCTGAACCGCGCTTTCAAGCGGCACCGCGGCGGCCGGCCCGGTTGGCTGCTGCAGCAACACCGCGAACGGCTCCGGCTCCTCAGCGCCGAACTACCGCCGCGACCCGGCGAACCACCGGGGCGAACGGTGCTGAAGCGTGCCATCAACCTCAACACCCCGCCTGGCCCTGCTACAGGGCTGCAGGCCCTCTCTAAGGCGGCTGCGATCTAAGACGCGGTGCAGGCCGGAACCTGGCAATGGCCTGCTGCAGGGCCTACGGCACCCGATGACGGCCGGTTGACCGGAACCACCATCCGCCAATGGACCCAGACCCTGCAGGATCAAACCATCGGGGAGACCTGCTCCGCTGACACCTGGGCCCGGATGTGGGCCCCGAGCCTGGCCAAGCTGGCCGACCTTGTAGACACCTTCGCCGGCACCCCTGACGCCCTGTTGTCTATCCATCTGCGCCGCTGGCCCGCTGGCACCCGGATGCGGCAGGTAGGGCACGACAAGGCCCGCGCTCTATGGCGTGCCATGGGCCTGCCCTGGCCTCCGGCGATCGCCGCCATGCGTGGCAACGGGAGGGCACGAAAGGACCCCGCAGGGGTGCGGGCGTTCAGCGATGCAGAGATCGACCGATTGCGGGCCATGGTGCAGGGCAGCCGGCAGATCGGCCCCGCCGATCTGGTGGCGTGGGACTGTTTAGCGGCATTTGGGCTCCGGCCGGCCGAGCTGCAGGGCCTGGAGCTGCGGCAGGAAGGCGGCACGCTGGTAGCAGTCGTGAGCCGGGTCAAGCGCAGTTACAAGGGGCGCTCAGGGCCGCGGCAAGTGCCTGCTGTGGCGCCCGCCAGTTGGCCCGCGGACTGCCATGGGCTCTATCAGCGGTGGCAGCAACACGGGATCCCTGAAGCGATCGAGACCATGCGATCACCGGGCGAAAGGTTCTCGCAACAGTTGCGGCGGTTGAAGGGTTCGATTCCACCACCGTGAAGCACAACCTCGGCCGTCTCTACGGCGGGATGGGGAAACCCGTTGTCGTGCTGCACGTTGGCGACCACGACCCCAGCGGGGAGCACATCCACACCAGCCACGAGGAGGATCTGATGGCCTTCGCCGACCACTACGGCGGCACCGCGAGAGTCGTCCGGGTCGCTGTCACGCCGGAGCAGCAGGCCCTCTACCAGCTGCCGACCGCGCCGCCGAAGAAGACCGACCGCCGGAGCTTCGCCTCGAGCTTCACGGTGCAGGCCGAAGCGCTGCCCCCGGATCTGCTGGGACAGATCGTGGAGGAGGCGATCCGCGATCACCTGGATCTCGAGATCCTGGCTGCATCACAGGAGCGGCAGGACGCTATCCGGCTGGATCTGGCTGCGCGCCTCTACGGCGTGATCGAAGGGGCCGAGGGACTGAATGAGGAGGTGGAGGAGTGACCATCACCGCCTCGCCGCCATTCCTGGCCGGCTTCAGTCCGGAGCGCTCACTGCAGGCCCACGAAGCGACAGCCCCGATCGGGTTCGGGGCCTGTTTCTGGAAGGCGGCCGCGGCCCTGCAGCTGCTGGCCCAGGGGCCTGATCGCCCTTACTGGCAGCACTGCCACTACGCCGAGGGATGGCTGGTCATCAACAACGCCAGCCCCGACCCCGACGAACCGAACCCGCCCAGCTGGGAGCCCCACGGTTTCATCGTCGGCCCCGACACCCAGGTGATCGACCCGATCGCTGCCCTCAGCCTGCAGCGCTTCGGAGCAGAGGCGATCAATGGGAACCGCTGGATTCCGGTCTACCTGCACCCCGCTGCGGCCCTGCCGCCGGCGGAGGGCCTGCCCTATGGCGATGGCCAGGAGCCTGATGCCCTGGCCTTGCTGCCCGCCTTCCGCTCCGCCCGTGATCTGTGGCGGGATGAGGCCCAGCTGGTGGCGCTGCAGCTGCACAACCTCGAGCACGGCAGCCCCTGGAAGGCGTCCCGCCCGGGGCCGGAAAACTCTTGGCAGTCAGCCCGTCAGCCATGGCCATCCCGGCTTTCGCCCCGCCCCGGAAGGATGAGCGGATCTGCCTCCGGATCACCCGGGCCATGTTGAACAACCTGCAGCAGGTGGCCGCCCAGTCGGATGCACCGCCGGCGACCGTCGCGCGCGTTCTGCTAGAGCAATCCCTCGAGCATCACCTGGCCGGCGCCTGATCACTCGCCACTGCTGGCATCCGCCAGCCCCAGGCGGTTCAATCCGCACAAAACAGGGTCCGCGAAGGCCCCTTCACTTATCACTCCAGAACCCTGTCTTGTTTGGCGACGTGCCAGGGAACTGGGAACACCCAATGGTTCGGTGGTGAATCCCGATCTCGCACCTGCGCAGCAGCACGGCGATACCTTCACCAGAGTGCAGAGTTCAGCCCCCTCTACCTGCGCGAGGTGGTGCTTGGGTACGGGAATGTCACCGCGGTGACTGGAGCATCTGATTACCCTTACCGCGAAGATGGTCGCATGTGCTATCCACAATGATCAGCGTCAGAAAGGCCAGAAGCGGCGCCTCGAGGACCAAATGCGGCTGCTAACCCGGCCAACCGCTTTCCAAGATAACGGATTGGCGGGCACATCCTTCCAGCGGACTCTGGTTGGATTCATGTCAGTAGGTGAACCGAATCGCCTGCGGAGCAGAGTTTCCGCAACACTTGCCACCTCCTCTTGAACCGAGGCTTCTGTAGTCGAATTGCTTGCCTCCAGCATCCTCATCCACTCCTCCAACAGCCCGGGTGGCAGATCGAGGTAATAGCCGTTGTGAAATAACGTCAACTCCATCGCCAAAGCTGCGGTGCGCTTGTTGCCGTCCGTATAAACGTGATTTTTGATCAATCGGTAGGCAAGCCCCACAGCCACCTGGAGGAGTGTGTCCTCAGGTTGGTAATAGAGCTTCATGCGAGTCGCCTCGATCGCAGACTCCAATAGACGGGCGTCCTTGAAACCACCAAGCCCCCCGAACTCCTCAATGGTCCGATCATGGGCTCGATTAATTTCGGCGAGGGTAGGCAGCCGGAGGTCGGCCTGCTCAAGCCTCACCGATCCGCCAGGGCCTGGAAATCATTGGCGTGGCGGGCCATAAACCAGTCAATGTGCTCGTCGACACCGTCCCTGATCTCATCGGGACTGAAGGCGTGAGGAGAAATTACCAGTTCTTGGCTTGGGGAGACCCCAGTGCTGGGGCCACCTTCACCCCCAACCACCACCATTGGGGTATTGACGTTAGTTCCAGTGGGAGTGGTGGGGGCCGTCATCCAGTGAAAGCGGCATCAGTGCTGGCAGCTTAAACCGGTTTCCTTTGGCAAGGCCCTTGTGGGTGTGGGTCTGTGCGTTCATCCCTGTCCCCGATGGAGGCTGCAACGATCGGCGTCAAGGTGGTGGCCCAATGGACCCCGCCGGCATTTGCCGGGACACCTCTGATTGGGACCACATACAGGCCATTGAGTCAATCCTGCATAACGTGCCTCCCGAATCCCTCTCCCCGTCCCTGATTGTGGGTAGAGATCAGTTGCACCTGGCCCTCGGCCGCGTTCTTTCCTGGCGCCGTCAGGCACTGGGGAAACGAGATCTATGAGGCATGGCCGGTCCCCGGTCAATGCGTCAGGGCTGGGAGCCTGGCTGAGATCCGCGCCCTGATCCGCGAGGCGATCACTACCGCCGTATGACGGCAAGCTAGTGCTCTGTCCCTAAGCCGTGCGGGTCCGGTGCATACAGCCAGAGCCCCCTTGTCGAGCCTTTCGACCGGGGGGCTTTGGTGTGTCAGCCGTTACCCAGTCGTTACCCAGCCTGTTTGGGCACCGCTTAAACCCTCTGCAGGAGCAGGATTCCGGGCGGAGCCGGACTGCCTCCATACCAGTGCCTCGCTCACGGTGAACGAGAACCCCGACCCACGGGTTCTGGCCGACCTGGCGGCCTACGCCCAGGCCCTGGTGCCGGAGGAAGGGGTGCGTCCGCTCAGCGGCCGTGGCGATCTCCGCCGCTGGGTCCACGACGATGAGGGTCCGGATGACATGCCGGCCCACG
>JBJTUJ010000098.1:0-18714 GCA_046080685.1 Cyanobium sp.
GGCCATCACCGCAGCCACCTTTTGGATCCCGATGAGGGCTTCGAGGCCCACTACCGCCTCGGCAGCGCCGGACCTCTGCAGGTGCTGCACATCCGCGGCCGGGGCCGGGTGGAACTGGAGCGAACCCAGCAGGCCAGAGTGGTGCTCTGGCTGCCTTTGCTCGGCAGCAGCCAGGAGCGGCTCAACGGCACGCCGATGGGTGCCGAACCCGGAACGGCCCTGCTGTTCCGGCCCGGAGACGAGATGCTCGGGCGCACCAGCGAGGACCTGGAGGGGATCTCGGTGCACATACCGGAGTCGCTCTTGACAGGGAGCGGGCCGTCCCTGCTGGAGCGGGGGCCCCGCGCCAGGGAGGCGATCGCCCAGGCGCTGGCGCTGGCCGAGTCCACGGCCCTGGGGCAGCCCGGCCTCGAGCATGGTGCCCTGGCCCTGGTGGAGGCCCTGCGGATCTGGCAGCAGGAACTGGGCCACCCGCCCCTGGCGGAAGCGCGTCGCCTGCGTCTGCGCCTGCTGAGGACGCACCTGCTCGACCCCGACCAATGCCGCACGCCCATCGGCATGCTGATGGCCGAATGCGGACTGCTCGGGGGAGGCAGCACGGCTCGGGGTTATCGCAGCTTCTGGGGAGAAATGCCCCGGCGGACGCGGCAGCGGTTGGGGGAACGGGATTCAGCAGCAGAGGATGGGCGAGCCCTGGGATGGGCCCGTCCCCGCTCGTCGCTGGACCGCTAGTTGGGCGTCTGAGCGAGTTGCACCGGGATGCGCGGCACCGGAAAGCCGTTGCGGCTGAGGGTGTCGGCAATCACGCGGTTGGTGTCGAAAACCACCTGCCGGTAGTGATCGTTGTGGGTGTAGGGACGAACCGCCTGGTTCGGCACCGCCTTGAGGGCCTCCGTGAGCAGGGCGATGGCCCGATTCACATCGGCGCTGCTGTCGAGCTGGGCTTCCAGTTCGACGCGGCGGTAGGGATGGGAGGAATAATTACCGATCGTGTCGGCGAAGAATTTGCCGTTGGGAACGATATGGCGCACATTGTCCGGCGCCAGAACGGTCGAGGGATTGGCGGCCAACGCGGCCGGGCTTGGCACAACGGCCGGGGTTGACATTTCGAGAATTTTCACCAAGTTCCAAGAAATCAAAACGTCCGGACGGCTGTCAAGACAGGGCCCCTTCCGGTGTGCGAACACCCAAATCCTCCCTGCACAGCGCATCCGCCATCCGGGCCGTCTGCACGATCGGGCCCACATCGTGCACCCGCAGTACGGCGGCCCCCCGGCTGATCGCCAGGGCACAGACCGCCGCCGTTCCCCACAACCTTGCCCGGGGCCGCGGTTCATCGAGCACCCTGCCGATGAAGCGCTTGCGCGAGGGGCCCACCAGCAGCGGGAAGCCCTCGGCGGCGAGGCGATCCAGCCCCCCGAGCAGCGCCAGGTTCTGGTCGGAGGTCTTCGCGAAGCCCAGGCCGGGGTCCCAGAGGATCCGGCCCGGCGCTACCCCGGCGGCCAGCAGCTGATCGGTGGCGGTCAGCAGCTCAGCCCTCACCTCCGCCACCACATCCCCGTACACCGCCAGACCATCCATGGCACGGCTGTCACCCCGGTTGTGCATCAGCACATAGGGACAGCCGGCAGCCGCCACGAGGGCCGCCATCGCCGGATCGCGCAGGGCACTGCCGCCGCGCACATCGTTCACCCAGTCGGCCCCTTCCGCCAGGGCCACCTCGGCCACCTCGGCGCGGAAGGTGTCCACCGACAGCACGGCGGTGGGATGGGCGCGGCGGATCGCCCGCAGCACCGGCAGCAGCCGTTCCAGTTCCGCTTCCGCCCCGATCTCGGTGGCCCCAGGCCGGGTGCTCTGGCCGCCGAGATCCAGCACATCCGCCCCGGCCGCCAGCAACCGCCGGGCCTGGCGGACCGCCGCCTCCGGACGATCGAAGCGGCCCCCGTCGCTGAAGGAATCCGGAGTGAGGTTGAGGATCCCCATCACCCAGGTGCGAGATCCATCCGGCAGCAGGGACCGGGCCGCAGGAACAGGGTCGGCCGCCGGGAGCATCGCAGGGGTGCAGGTGCCGTCCATCCTGGGGCTCCACCCTCAGGGTTCACCCTCAGGGTTCGCCGGCGATCAGGGCCGCCAGCCAGTCGTGGTGGGGACCCTGCGCCGGCAGGTCAATCACGAACTCCTGGCCGATGCGGGCCGAGCGCAGCAGCACGGCATCACCCTGGCGTTGCCACAGCCCGGGATCGCGGTGGTACGAAAGGGCCGGCGAGCCCGGCTCAGGCAGCCACCAGCTGGGCAGACGCCAGAGGCTTCGGCCTGCGGCATCCGGTGCCGTGAGCTGCCGTTGGGGAGTGACCCGCCGGAAGCGGCCGGCTGCCGGCCCGGGAACGGCCACCAGCTGGGAGCCTGGGGCCGCCAGGTAGAGGGTGTTGTGGGGATCGGCCCGCAGATCGGCGCGTTGGTGATGGGGATGGGCCGCCAGCCAGGGATGCGTCTCCCGGCAGCGCCCGGACTCCCGGCCCAGGGGCAGCACCTCGCCCACCTCCAGCCAGCCGAAGATCAGATGCCGGTGGGGAGCTCTGGGCCGGTAGGCCCAACGGCCACGGCGCAGCTCCACGTCGCGGAACCAGCCGAAGAACAGGAACAGATCCCCCGGGCCCACCCCCTGGCGCCGGAGGTGGCCGGCAGCGGCACCCGCCTGGCCCAGACAGGGCCGCCAGCCGGGCAGGGCATCGGCCGGGGGCAGCAGCTGGGGATCCGCATGCACCCGCAGCTCCCCATCCAGCCGCCCAGCGCTGAGATCCCGCAGCAGTTCGCAGACCCGCACCGGGCCGAGCGGCAGCGGCATCTTCGCCAGGGTGGTGGATTCGCCTGGATGGGGGATCGGCAGAGGCAGCAGGGTGCCGTCCGGGAGGATCGGGCTGGGGATGCCGCCGTTGCGGGCATCGAATCCCTTGCGGGAGAGCACCAGCTTCACCAGAGCACCCGCTTCACTGGGGCCTCGGAGGCTCCCTGGCCCCCTGGGCCAGCTTCAGGCGGCCACGGGCACCTGGTAGTCAGCGATGCGGGCGAAGCCCACCGGGTCGAGGGAGGCGCCGCCCACCAGCACGCCATCGATGTCGCTCTGGGCCATCAGCTCATCGATCGTGGCGGGGTTCACTGAACCGCCGTACTGCACGATCACGTCGGAATTGCCCACCCAGCCGCGGATCAGGGCGCAGATGCGGTTGGCCTCCTCGGCGGCGCAGGTCTTGCCGGTGCCGATCGCCCAGATCGGCTCGTAGGCCACGATCAGGCGGGTGGGGTCGATGCCTTCGAGGCCCTGCTCCACCTGCCGGTGGATCACCCGCTCGGTCTCGCGGGCCTCCCGCTGATCGAGGCTCTCGCCCACGCACAGGATCGGGATCAGGTCGTGGGCCTGGGCCGAGCGGGCCCGCAGGTTGATCTGCTCGTCAGTTTCGCTGTAGTACTTGCGGGGCTCGCTGTGGCCCACGATCGCGTGGCTGACCCCGTGCTCCAGCAGCATCGGCGCCGAGATCATGCCGGTGAAGGCGCCCTTCTCCTCCCAGTGCACGTTCTGGGCCGACACCGCCACCCGCGAGCCCCGCAGAACATCGGTGAGGGTGGGGATGGCGGTGAAGGGCGGCGCGATCACCACCTCCCGGTCGGCGGGCAGCTTCGCCACCAGGGGCAGGAAGGCGTCGGCGAAGGCTCGCGCCTCGGCGCAGGTCATGTGCATCTTCCAGTTCCCGGCGATGACGGTCTTGCGCACCTGCGGCACCTCGTGATCGGATTCGGGGCAGGCTAAGCCGCCGGGGGGCCTTGATCCCCTGAGGGCGGGGTGCTGGCCGGAGGCATCACCAGCCGCTCGATGCCATCGATCTCAACCGCATCGCCCAGGGCGAGGCTGCGACCGCGCCGCGTCTCGATCGCACCGTTCACCTTCACGTCACCGCGCTGGATGCGGTGCTTGGCCTCGCCGCCGGTGGCCACCAGGCCATGCCATTTGAGGTACTGATCGAGCTTCACGGACGGGGCTTAGGTTGCCCCGATGCTTGCACCCTCGCCGGCGGGCTTCCGCAGACTCTTGCCCCTGCTGAAGCCCCATCGGCGGCGTCTTGTGGCCGGTGGCCTCTGCATGCTGGTGTACGTGGCCTGCTGGCCCGTGCTGGCCTGGCTGGCGGGCCAGCTGATCCCGGCGATCGGCGCCGGCGACTTTCCGGCCGTGCTGCGGGCGGTGGGGGGCGCCCTGGCGGTGTTCCTGATCCAGAAGGTCGCCCAATTCGGCCAGGACACGCTGCTGGCCGGCCCGGCCCTGAGGGTGAGTCAGGAGCTGCGGCGCCGGGTGTTCGACCGGCTGCAGCGCCTGGAGTTCGGCGCCCTGGAGAAGCTCTCGGCCGGCGACCTCACCTACCGGCTCACCGAGGACGCCGACCGGGTGGGGGAGGTGATCTACAAGACGATCCAGGACACCACCCCCAGCGTTCTGCAACTGGTGGTGGTGCTGGGCTACATGATCTGGCTGGATGTGCCCCTGGCCCTGGCCACCCTGCTGCTGGCGCCGCTGGTGGCGGTGCTGGTGAGCGTGTTCGGGGCCCGGGTGATGGCGGCCGCGGAACGCAGCCAGAAGCAGGTGAGCGAGCTGGCGGCGCTGCTGAGCGAGGCCATCGGCGGGCTGCCCCTGGTGCGGGCCTTCGCCGCCGAACCCTGGTTGCAGAAGCGCTTCGACGAGGAGATCGACTTGCACCGCCAGGCCCGCTACCGCACCCTCAAGCTGCTGGCCCTGCAGCATCCGGTGGTGGGCTTCATCGAGGCGGCCGGCATCCTTTCGGTGCTGCTGATCGGCGCCGCCCGCATCCAGGCCGGCGGCCTCGACAGCCAGAGCTTCAGCAGCTATGTGGCGGCCCTGCTGATGCTGATCGATCCGATCTCCCACATCACCACCAACTTCAACGAGTTCCAGCAGGGTCAGGCCTCCCTGCGGCGGCTGCGGGCGATCGAGGCGGAGCCGATCGAGACGCCCGACCGCCCCGGTGCCCTCGCCCTTCCCCCCGGCAGCGTGCGCGGCGAACTGGTGCTCGAGCAGGTGAGCTTCGGCTACGACCCCAGCCAGCCGGTGCTCCACGACCTGAACCTCCACATCGCCCCCGACCAGGTGGTGGCGCTGGTGGGCCCGTCCGGGGCGGGCAAGAGCACCCTGTTCTCGCTGCTGCTGCGCTTCAACACCGCCCAGCGGGGGCGGGTGCTGCTCGACGGCCACGACCTGGCCGATCTCCAGGCCCGGGAACTGCGCCGCACCGTGGCCCTGGTGCCCCAGCAGAGCAGTGTGTTCTCGGGCACCGTGGCCGAGGCGATCGCCTTCGGCCGCCCCGCCCGCCGCGATCAGATCGTTCGGGCCGCTGAACTGGCCAACGCCGATGGCTTCATCGCCGCCCTGCCAGGCGGCTACGACAGCCGCATCGAGGAGCGGGGCAGCAACTTCTCCGGGGGCCAGCTGCAGCGCCTGGCGATCGCCCGAGCTGTGCTCGGCGATCCGGCCGTGCTGCTGCTCGATGAAGCCACCAGCGCCCTCGACGCCGAGGCCGAGGAGGCGGTGCAGCGGGGTCTGCACCAGGCGATGGCCGGACGCACCGTGCTGGTGATCGCCCACCGCCTGGCCACGGTGCAGGAGGCCGATCGGATCCTGGTGCTCGAAGCCGGTCGGATCGTAGAGGAAGGCACCCACGATGGGCTGATGGCCAGGGGCGGGCGCTACCGCGACCTCTGCCTACGCCAGTTCATCCGCCTGGAAGCCCAAGTGGAGCGGTCCGTATCCTGAACAGGAACCCCAGGATCCCCGATGCAGACTCCAGGCCAGGCGCAGAACCAGAATCCGGTCCTCACCTTCGAGGGCCGTCGCTACGACCTGAACAGCCTGCCTGACGAACTCAAGGAACTGGTGCGCGGCATGCAGGTGGCCGATGCCCAGCTGCGGCTCTACGAGGACACCCTGAAGGTGCTGGCTGTGGGCCGTCAGTCGATGGCGGCCCAGCTCAACGAGCGGCTCAAGAGCATCGTGCCGCTTCCCGACGGCGTCTGACCTTCCGGCCAGCGGGCCTGAGCCTCAGGCCAGGGGAGTGAGGTCCTCGAAGCGGAACACCTGCCGGCCCGCAGGGGTTTCGCCGTGGGCTTCGCTCTCCACCACCCGCTCGCTCAGCACCCAGGGGCCGTTTTCGGTAAGGGGCACGAAGGTGTCGGTGAAGCGGCTCTGGCCGCCTTTGGGCTCCCCGGTGGCGGGATCGGCGTAGCGGCTGGTGTAGCTGCGGCTGAGGTAGCCATGGCCCGTGTCGATCGTGCTCTCAGTGAAGATCGTTACCACCGTGCCGTGGATGTGGCGGTGCACCATCGTCACCACATCGTGGTGGATGCGGTAGCGATCGCCGGCACCCTTGCCGCCCACGATCACCTCGGTGCCCACCGCGTCGGTGTCGCCGGCGGTGAAGGTGTTGTCTCCGTGGGTCTGCTCGAAGCTGCGGCGCACCCGGTGGATGGCCACTTCCCACAGCTGGGAGGCGACGGCCTTGTGCACCTCCGGATCGTCGATGCCCTCCACCTGGGCCTTGAGGTCGGCACCCACGGTGAAGCGGCCCTCCATGCGGCGATCGTCCTGCTCCCACACGCAGCGGCCGCGGTAGCCACCGAAGCCGGGCTCCCAGGTGTAGCGGTTCTCGTAGGCGGCACGGAACGCCGCGGTGGCATCGCTGCCGGGAACCAGGGGAGCGGCGGCGGTGGCGTCCAAGGTGGAGGAGGTCACAGAAAACCCGGTCTCAGGGAGGAGAGAACCCTACCCACTCCAACGGAGCGAACCGACCGGTCCCCGGCGCCGGCGTTCAGCGCCAGGTCTCTGCCATTCGGCAGTTGTCGTCCGGCAGCAGGGCCGGCGAGCTTGGGCACGCCCCTGATTGCTGCCCGTGCTCGCCTGGATGCTGGCCGCCCTCACCCTGGCGGCCGTCGTGCTCACGGCCCCGGCGGTTGGACGCCACCTGTTCGACGTCTTCGATGACCATCCCCAGCCGGCCTGGGACCGCTGGCTGGAGCCGATGGAAGTGGGCCTGCTGCGCTGGATCGGGGACACCGGTCGCCCCGCCGATTCCCTGTGGGGCTACCTGCTGCCGCTGGTGATCGCCAACCTGGCGTTCGGCCTGGTGGCCTTCCTGCTGCTGCTGCTCCAGCCGCTCTGGCTGAACCCCCAGGGCTTTGGCGGGCTCCGCTGGGACCTGGCCCTCCACACCACCCTCTCGTTTCTCACCAACACCGACCAGCAGCATCTGGTGCCGGAGCAGAGCCTCGGCAACCTCGCCCAGCTCGGGGCCATCCAGTTCCTGATGTTCGTGTCGGCAGCCACCGGTCTGGCGGTGGGCTTCGCCGTGATCCGCGGCCTCACGGGTCGTTCCCTGGGCAACGCCCACCGCGATCTGGTGCGCTCGCTCACCCGGGTGCTGATTCCAGGCAGCCTGGCCCTGGCCCTCTATCTTCTTGTGAGCGGGGTGCCGATGACCCTGGCTCCACCCCTGGAGATCACCACCCTGGAGGGGGCACGGCAGCTGCTGCCCCGCGGGCCGATCGCCCTGTTCGAGGCGATCAAGCAGCTGGGTGAGAACGGCGGCGGCTTCGTCTCGGCCAACTCCGGCCACCCCTACGAGAACCCCACCCTGCTCACCAACCTGGTGGAGACGTGGGCGATGCTGATCATCCCGGCGGCCAACATCGACGCCTTCGGACGCTTCTGCGGCAACCGCCGCCAGAGCACCTGGCTGCTGATCCTGGTGTTGGTGCTGTTGCTGATCGGCGGGGCCGTGGCGATGGCGGCGGAGCAGGCGGGCAATCCCGTGCTGGCGCCGTGGATCAGCGGCCCGAATCTGCAGGGCAAGGAACTGCGCTTCGGCGCCGGTCTCACCGCGCTCTGGTCGGTGGTGACCACCGGAACCATGACCGGCGCGATCAACGGTGCCATCGATGCCCTGATGCCCGCAAGCCTGCTGGTGACCCTCTCCAACCTGTTTCTGCAGGTGGTCTTCGGCGGCCAGGGCACCGGCATCGCCTACCTGCTGGTGTTCCTGCTGCTGGCGGTGTTCCTCACCGGGCTGATGGTGGGGCGCACACCGGAGTTCCTCGGCCGCAAGGTGGAGAAACCCCAGGTGGTGTGGGCGAGCTTCGTACTGCTGATCCACCCGGTGTTCGTGCTCATCCCCGCCGCCATCACCCTGGCGGGCAGCGCCCAGCTCGCCGGCATCAGCAATCCCGGGTCCCATGGCATCAGCCAGGTGGTGTACGAGTACGCCTCCGCGGCCGCCAACAACGGCAGCGGCATGGAGGGGCTGGCCGATGGCAGCCTCTGGTGGAACCTGTCCGCCAGCGTGAGCCTGCTGGGCGGCCGCTATCTGCCGATCGCCGCCCTGCTGGCGCTGGCCGATGGCTTCCGCCGCAAACCTTCCCTCGAGGCCGGGCCCGGCTCCCTGCGCACCGACACCCTCTGTTCACCGGGGTGACGGCCGTGGTGGTGGTGATCCTGGGCGCCCTCACCTTCTTTCCGGTGCTGGCCCTCGGGCCGATCGCCGAAGCGCTCACCCTGGCCGCCTGACCCCCATGACGCTGCCCTCTTTTGTTCTGTTCCCCCGGATGCCGCGGGGGCCGCGCGACCAGCGCCGCTACACCGAACGCCCGCGCCAGCAGGGTCTGGTGCGCCGGGCGATGGTGGAATCCGTGCGCAAGCTCGACCCCCGGCTGGCGATCGCCAACCCGGTGATGTTCGTGGTGTGGTGCGGCACCGCCCTGTGCCTGCTGCTCACCATCGTGCCGAACCTCCTGGATGCCGGCAGTCCGGGCGGTGAACGGGGCTTCAACGCGCTGGTCAGCCTGACGCTGCTGGCCACGCTGCTGTTCGCCAACTTCGCCGAGGCCCTCGCCGAAGGCCGGGGCAAGGCCCAGGCCGATGCCCTGCGCCGCACCCAGGCCCGCACCCAGGCCCTGCTGCAGCTGGAGGGTGGCGGCGAGCAGCTGGTGGATTCCTCCGATCTGCGCCGCGGTGATGTGGTGCTGGTGAAGGCCGGCGATCTGATCCCCGCCGACGGGGAGGTGATCGCGGGGGTGGCATCGGTGGACGAGTCGGCGATCACCGGCGAGTCGGCACCGGTGCTCAAGGAAGCCGGCTCCGATGTGGCCGGCTCGGTGACGGGCGGCACCCGAATCCCCTCGGACCAGCTCACCCTGCGGATCAGCGCCGACCCCGGCAAGGGCTTCATCGATCGCATGATCGCCCTGGTGGAGGGTGCCGAACGCACCAAGACACTCAACGAGATCGCCCTCACGGTGCTGCTGGCGGTGCTCACCCAGGTGTTCCTGATCGCCGTGGCCACCCTGCCGCCGGTGGCTGGCTATCTGAAGCAGGCCCCTTCGGTGGTGACCCTGGTGGCCCTGCTGGTGGCCGTGATCCCCACCACCATCGGCGGATTGCTGAGCGCCATCGGCATCGCCGGCATGGACCGGGTGGCCCAGTTCAACGTGATCGCCACCTCGGGCCGGGCTGTGGAAGCCTGCGGCGACGTGAACACGCTGGTGCTCGACAAGACGGGCACCATCACCCTGGGCAACCGGCTGGCCGAGGAATTCCTTCCCGTCGGTGGCTACGGGGCCAGCTGCTTCGACCGGACACCCGAAGGCCGCTCGATCGTGCGGCTGGCCGAGAAGCAGGGCGCCACCCTCCCCTTCCCTGCCGAAGCCGCCAGCGGCATCGACTTTTCCGCACGCACCCGCATGAGCGGCAGCGATGCCCCGGATGGCATCGAGTTCCGCAAGGGGGCCGTGGATGCGATCAAGGGGTTCGAGCGCTCCCGCGGCGGCCAGGTGCCGGAGGATCTGGATGCGGCCTTCGAGCAGGTGTCGCGGGTGGGGGGGACGCCCCTGGCCGCCTGCCGCGGCGCCGAGGTGTTCGGGGTGATCTACCTCAAGGACATCATCAAACCCGGCATTCGCGAGCGCTTCGATCAGCTGCGCCGGATGGGAATCCGCACGGTGATGCTCACGGGCGACAACCCGATCACCGCCGGCGTGATCGCCCGCGAAGCCGGGGTGGACGACTTCATCGCCGAGGCCACCCCCGAGGACAAGATCGCCGTGATCCAGCGGGAACAGAAGCTCGGCAAGCTCGTGGCCATGACCGGCGACGGCTCCAACGACGCCCCGGCCCTGGCCCAGGCCAACGTGGGGGTGCCGATGAACTCCGGCACTCAGGCCGCCAAGGAAGCCGCCAACATGGTGGATCTCGACAGCGATCCCACCAAGCTCATCGACATCGTGACCATCGGCAAGCAGCTGCTGATCACCCGCGGTGCGCTCACCACGTTCTCGATCGCCAACGACATCGCCAAGTATTTCGCGATCCTGCCGGCCCTGTTCGCCGCCGTGGGCCTTGGGCCCCTGAACGTGATGGGGCTCGCCTCGCCCCGCTCCGCCATTCTCTCGGCGATGGTGTTCAACGCCCTGATCATTCCGGCCCTGGTGCCGCTCGCCCTGCGTGGCGTGCAGTACAGGCCCCTGAGCGCCGAGCAGCTGCTGCGCCGCAACCTTCTCATCTTCGGCATCGGCGCTGTGGTGAGCCCCTTCATCGGCATCAAGGCGATCGATCTGGTGCTTGGCGTCCTGCGACTGGTCTGAAGTCCCCCCTGAGGTCTCCCCGATGTCTGTTCTGATGCGTTCCCGCTTCTGGCTGCCGTTGCTGATCACCGCCGGCACCCTGCTGCTCGCTCGCCTGTTCCGCGGCAGCCAGCCCCCGCTGCAGAGCCATGCGCTCGCCCTGCTGCTCAGCGCCGCGTTGGCCCTCTCGGGCTACCTGTTCGCCGTGATCGCCCAACCGGAGAAGTTCTGATGAAACTGAGCTCACAGGTGCTGCGCGGTCTGCGCCTCACGGCCGCGATCTGGTTGCTCACCGTGGTGGTGATCACCCTGCCGGTGCTGGGTCTGGCCGCGCTGGTGGCACCGGATCAGGCCAGCGGCAGCCTCATCCGCCGCAACGATGCCGTCGTCGGCTCCCACTGGATCGGCCAGCCCTTCGGCTCCGCCCGCTATCTGCAGGGGCGCCCCTCGGGAGCCCCGAACCTTGCCCCCGGCAACCCCGAACTGGCGGCGCGGGTCGGAGCTGCGGCCAGCCGCTGGCAACGGGCCGGGATCCCGAACCCGGCCCCGGATCTGCTGCTGGATTCCGGTTCGGGCGTCGATCCCCACATCAGCCTCACCGCCGCGCGGCAACAGCTCCCGTCCCTGGCCCGGGAGAGGGGCGTGAGCGAGCAGCAACTGCTCGCCCTTCTGCCTGCCACCAGCAGGGCCCCTGGACGGGCCAGTCGATCGAGCCGGTGGTGAACGTGCTGGCCTTCAATCTGGCGCTCGACAGGCTCCCCGGGGGCACGCCCGCTCCGCCGGCACCGTGATCCGCTCCACCCACCGGCGCGGCCGCCACAAGGTGTTCATCGGCATGGCGCCCGGTGTGGGCAAGACCTGCCGCATGCTGCAGGAGGGCAAGGAGGCTCGTCGCGACGGCACCGATGTGGTGATCGGCCTGCTGGAAACCCATGGGCGGGCGGACACCCTGCGGGAGGCGGAAGGGCTCGAGACGGTGCCCCGCAAGCAGCTGCGCTACCAGGGGGTGGACCTGGAGGAGATGGACGTGGGGGCGGTGCTGGCCCGGCGTCCGCAACTGGTGCTTGTGGATGAACTGGCGCACACCAACGTGCCCGGCAGCGAGCGCCAGAAGCGCTGGCAGGACGTGGAGGCCCCACTGCTGTCAGGGTTCGACGTTTTCTCCACGCTGAACATCCAGCACCTGGAGAGCCTCAACGACCTGGTGGCCGAGCTCACGGGGGTGGTGGTGCGCGAGCGCATCCCCAACCGGGTGCTGGAGCAGGCCGATGAGGTGGTGCTGGTCGACGTGACGCCGGAGACCCTCCAGGAGCGCCTGCGGGAGGGGAAGGTGTATGCCCCGGAGAAGGTGGGCCAGGCCCTGGCCAACTTCTTCCAGCGCCGTCATCTGGTGGCCCTGCGCGAGCTCTCGCTGCGGGAGGTGGCCGATCGGGTGGAGAACGATGTGCTGCCCACCGGTGCGCCGCTGCGCGAACGGGTGATGGTGTGTCTGGCGAATTACCACACCAGCAAACGGCTGCTGCGGCGGGCCGCCCGGCTGGCCGCCGCCATGGACGCACCGCTGCTGGCGCTTACCGTGGAGGACCCCAACCGCTTCCTCAGCCGCGAGGAATCCCTGATCCAGGAGCAGTGCCAGCAGCTCTGCGAGGACGTGGGCGGAACGTTCCTGCGGGTGGAGAGCACCGACATCCTGCCGGCGATCGCCGAGGTGGCCCGAAAGAAGCGCATCACCCAGATCGTGCTGGGGCAGACGATGCCCTCCCGGCTCAAGGCCCTGTTCCGGCGTCCCCTCTCGGAGCGCCTGCAACACCTGTTGCGCGGGCTCAGCATCGATCTGCACCTGATCTCAGAGGGACTTCCGCCCGAGGGGCCGAACGAGGACACGTGAACCCCTTCGCCCTGCCGACGGCCCTCATCTGGCTGATCTGGCTCGGGATTCTGCTGATGGAGCTGGCCACCCCGCCCACGGTGGTGTTCGGCATCCTCTACGTGGTGCCGCTGCTGCTGGGCGCCGCCCAGCGCACCACGCGGCAGGCCTGGCGGTTCCTGCTGATCTGTTGCGCCTCCACGCTCAGCAATCTGCTGGTGCCCCTGCCGGTGAACCACAACCTGGCGGCGGTGCTGATCGACCGCCTGCTGGTGTGCCTGGCCCTGGGGGTCATCACCGTCCTGCTGGTGCGCAACCGGGAGCTGCAGCGGCAGCGCATTGCCCTACCCTCGCCCACGACCTCAAGACACCGGTGCTGGGCACCCTGGCCTCGCTGCCGCTCCTGGGAAGCAACTTTGTGGTGGCGGCCATCCGCGCCAGCCAGCAGCGAAGCCTGCGCCTGATCGAGGATCTGCTCCAGGTGTTCCGCGCCGAGCAGGAGGGTCTGCCGCTGGATCCCAAGCCCTGCAACCTGCACGCCATTGCGGAGGACGCCCTGCGCACGGTGGAGCCGATCGCCGCGGAACGGCAGATCACCCTGGTGCTGCAACAGGAGCGCCGCAGCCAACTGGAGCTGCGGGCCGATCCCTCCCTGCTGCAGCGCCTGCTGGAAAACCTGCTGATCAACGCCGTGCACCACAGCCTGCGGGGGCGGCGTGTGTGGCTGCAGCTCAGTCGGGAGCCCCACGCCCTGAGGATGGAGGTGCGTGATGGGGGCCCGGGTTTCGCCCCCCAGGATCTGCCGGAACTGTTTCACCGCTTCCACCAGACCCCGAATGGAGGCCGCGCAGCCGGCCTTGGCCTCTACCTCTGCCGCCTGATCAGTGAGGCCCACGGTGGCACCATCACCGCCGCCAACGGCCCGGGGGGTGGGGCCAAGCTGGTGGTAGACCTGCACCAGGCGGAGCCTGGGCCATGAGGCTGCTGCTGATCGAGGACGACGACGCCTACCGGCTGGCGATGGCGTCCCACTTGCGGCAGCTGGCAGGGGTGGAGGAGGTTCTGGTGGCGGGGACGGGAACAGGGCCTCGAGCTGCTGGCAGGCGGTGGCGCCGATCTGGTGCTGCCGGGTCTGGGGGGCCTGGAAACCTGCCGGCGCATCCGCGCGGGCGCTGGCCTGCCGGTGCTGATCCTCACCAGCCAGGACGACTCCCACTGGGTGCATCAGATCTGGCAGGCGGGCGCCCGGGGCTACCTGCACAAGGGCCGGGCCTTCGAGCAGGTGGAACTGGCGATCACCTCCCTGCGGGCCGGTGCCAGCTGGTGGGATCACAAGGCCACAGCCATCCTGCAGGCCGGCTCCCGGCCCGCTGCGGGCGCTGCGCAAACCCTCTCAGCCGCCATCCTGCTGGACACCCTCACCTCACGGGAACGGGAGGTGCTGGCCCAGCTGGCCGCTGGCCTGGGCAACCGGGCGATCGCCCAGCAGCTGGGCATCGGCGAGGGAACCGTACGCAGCCATGTGCATCTGGTACTCCAGAAGCTTCAGGTGAGTAATCGCACCCAGGCTGCTCTGCTCTGGCTCACGGCAGCGCCCTGGCCTTTCGATCCCCCGGATCCGTTCGGCCGCCGCCAAGAAGATGGGGATGACTAGAGACAAACCGGTTAAAGATATAGGCTGAGTAGTAATCAAGGAAATGGGCCTCGTCCTTGTAGTGAGAGGCCTGGCAATCGTCTCCATCACAGGTGGTTGGGTCGACCCCATCCCAGACGAGTCGATGCTTGCCATCGGCCCACGACTTGATCCAGCCAAAGTCGTGCTGGCGCTTTTCAAGGAACGCCCTGGCATCGACTCGACAATCCGGGCTCAGGGCAGGCTTAAACCATTGAGGGTAGCAATACCCTTCCGACATACCCTCCAGGCCGGGAAACCGCGGAGCATTGAGATAGAGAACCACGGTGCCCCCCCTGTCGATGAACTTCTCGGCAATATCCTTCAAGCGCTTGGAGTAATCAAGCCTTGCACGCTTGAACTGGACGCCGCCACCAACCGGAGTGAAGTAAGCCGTGAGATAGTCGCCGATGAAAACAATGTCACCCGGCTTCAGCCTTTTCATGACCTGATCGGCAACGGTGTTCTGAGCCGCGATGCACTGCTGCTTCCTGGCATCACCTGGGAAGGCATACGCCGGCAAAGCCGGAAACGGACAAGCGTTGCCCCAGAGGCCAACAAGGCCGGCACCCTTCGATCGTGCGAAGGAGGCGATTGCAGAACGAAACTGATGGATGTGGCTATCGCCAAGAAGATAAACAACCGGCTTTCCTGGAAGGCCAACGAACCCACATCCAGGCCCGGCGGATGCCGCGCTCCCGGGCTCGTCAAAGAAGTTGCAGATCCGCGTGTCCGGAGTTGGCCTGCGCAGGTAGGCATCAAGCAACTGATTGCCACGACCCAGGAACAACCTACCCTCCAGGGGTTTGGCCAGCACCAGCAGAACACCGGCACAAGCAAAGCTGGCACCGGCGCCCCAGGCGAAGGTTCCCAACGGTTGAGCCGACCAGGTGGCATGCCTCAAAGGCTTCTCCAGCCAGCGATAGGAACAATAGGAAATCAGAACGATCAGGAGAATCTGGATAGGAATTGACCACCAGTGAATGCCAATGGTCCATCGACTCAATGCCAGGACGGGCCAATGCCAAAGATAGAGCGAATACGAAAGCAAGCCGATCGCGACAAGCCGATGAGAGGAGAAGGCTTGCTTAAGCGAAGGGCTAAAGGAGATTGTGATGATATAGAGCGCCGTCGAAAATGCGACAAGAAGAGTCGACAAGAGCGAGGCAGAAGGCGGAAAAAACAGAGCCCCACTCATGGTGATCAGGCACAGCAGGGGCGCCCATCGGCTTCCACCCTCGGAGCGGCGCTTGCGCATCACGAAACAGACCAGACACCCCAGACCCATTTCCCAGAACCTGGATGACATCAGGTAGAAGGCGGCGTCAGGATTACCAGGCTTGAGCCACACGAAGAGCAACAGTGACAACAAGCTGAGACCTGCGATCACCACCACAAAACCCTTGGCATCAGCCTGCCGCTTCCGGCCCAGGCCACAAAACCAGAATAAGAAGGGGTAGATCAGATAGAACTGCTCCTCCACTCCCAAAGACCAGGTGTGAGTGAAGACATTGAGCTCAGTTGAACCAGCAAAATAGTCCGTCTGCAGTTTGAAGAGCAGAAGATTAGAAGCACCGATCAGCGAGGCGAGCCCTGTCTGCAGGCTGATTCCGGGATTGGGGTTGACCAGACAAATCAGAAACCCCACGATCGCGACGAGTGCAATCAGGGCAGGCCACAGCCGCTTGATGCGCCTCAGATAAAACCCAGTGAAGAAATCCTGGCCGCGATCAAACTGCCTGGCAAGCAGAGATCCGGAAATCACAAAGCCAGATATCACGAAGAAGATGTCAACGCCAAGAAACCCACCAGGCAGGGCTCGCTTATCAAAATGATTGATGATGACGGCAAAGATGGCGAGCGCCCTGAGACCGTCGATGTCTGGGCGATACCTCGAAACGGAAGGAATCGGATCAGACACGGCCCCAGCTACCTGGGCCGATGGATGTCCTGCAGGGCGGCGACCGCAATGATGGACTCTCCTTGCAGGGCCCTGATCGCCTCGACTGCCGCCCGGGCCCCGGACAGGGTGGTGACGGTGGGCACGGCGTAATCGAGGGCGGCGCGCCGCAGATAGCGGTCGTCGTGGGCGGCCTGGCGGCCGATGGGGGTGTTGATCACCAGCTGCACCCGGCCGGAGCGGATCTCATCCTCGATGTTGGGCCGGCCCTCATGCACCTTCAGCACGGTTTCCACAGCCAGCCCGATCTGCTTCAGCAGCTCGGCGGTGCCGGCCGTGGCCATCAGGGCGAAGCCGGCCTCCGCCAGCCGCTGTGCCACCGGTACCAGGGCGGGCTTGTCGCGATCATGGGTGGAGAGGAACACGGTGCCGGCGGTCGGCAGGGCCTCGCCCGCCGCCAGTTCGGCCTTGGCATAGGCCAGGCCGAAGTCCGGGGCGATGCCCATCACCTCGCCGGTGCTGCGCATCTCCGGGCCCAGCAGGGTGTCGCAGCCGGGGAAGCGCTTGAAGGGCAGCACCGCCTCCTTCACGGTCTGGCGGGGAGGGGTGGGTTCGGCCCGAAGGCCCGCCTCCGCGAGCGTGCTGCCGGCCATCACGCGGCTGGCGAGCTTGGCGAGGGGAACGCCGGTGGCCTTGGCCACGAACGGCACCGTGCGGGAGGCCCGTGGGTTCGCCTCGATGATGAACACGATCTCAGCGCCGGCGTCATCGCGCTGCACGGCGAACTGGAGGTTGATCAGGCCGCGCACCTCCAGGGCCAGTGCCAGGTCGCTGCTCCAGCGGCGGATCGTGGCCAGGGCCTCCTCCCCCAGCGTCACCGCCGGCAGGGCGCAGGCGGAATCGCCCGAATGGATGCCGGCCGGTTCGATGTGCTCCATCAGCCCGCCGATGATCACCGTGCCCTCGGCGTCGCAGAGGGCATCCACATCCACCTCCACGGCGTTCTCCAGGAACTGGTCGATCAGCACCGGATGGTCGGGCTCCACCTGCACCGCCTCGATCATGTAGCGGTTGAGCTCCTCTTCGTCGTACACCACCTCCATGGCACGACCACCGAGCACATAGCTGGGGCGCACCACGACGGGGTAACCCACCGCCGCCGCCACCGCTCTCGCTTCGTCACTGGTGCGGGCCAGGCCGTTGCGCGGCTGGCGGATCTCCAGCCGGCGCAGGATCGCCTCGAACTGCTCCCGGTCCTCGGCCCGGTCGATCGACTCGGGCGAGGTGCCCCACACCCGGGTGCCGGTGGCCTGTCCCTCGGCAGAGGCCAGCCAGCGGAGCAGGGGAATCGCCAGCTTGAGCGGTGTCTGGCCGCCGAACTGCACGATCACACCCTCGGGCTTCTCCGCCTCGATCACGTTGAGCACGTCCTCAAGGGTGAGCGGCTCGAAGTAGAGGCGGTCGCTGGTGTCGTAATCGGTGGAGACCGTCTCCGGGTTGCTGTTCACCATCACGGTGGCGAAACCGGCGTCGCGCAGGGCGAAGGAGGCATGGCAGCAGCAGTAGTCGAATTCGATCCCCTGGCCGATGCGGTTGGGCCCGCCACCGAGGATCATCACCTTGCGCCTGGTCTCCGGCTGCACCTCGTCCTCGGCGGCCAGCAGCCTCAGAACCCCGTCGTCGCCCAGCCGCTCCAGGGGCCGTTCGTAGGTGGAGTAGTGATAGGGCGTGCTGGAGGCGAACTCGGCGGCGCAGGTGTCCACCGTCTTGAACACCGCGTTCACCCCCATGAGCTGGCGGTGCCGGCGCACCGCCAGCTCATCGGCCCCGGTGGCCCAGGCGATCTGGCGGTCGGAGAAGCCGTGCTGCTTGAGAGAGAGCAGGGCCTCGGCATCGAGATCCGTCAGCGCCCGGCCCCGCAGCAGGGCGTTCTCCACGTCGAGAATGCCCCGCAGCTTCGCCAGGAACCAGGGGTCGATGGCACTGAGGCGGTGGATGTCCTCGTCGCTGCGGCCAGCCACCATCGCCGTGCGCACGGCGAAGATGCGATCGGGGGTGGGGGTGCGCAGGTCGCGATCGAGATCGCCGGACTCCGGCATGTCGCCCTCAGGTGTTGCGTCGGGCCGATCGCAGCCCCAGCCGGCATGGCCGGTTTCGAGCGAGCGCAGGGCCTTCTGGAACGATTCCTCGAAGCAGCGGCCGATCGCCATCGCCTCCCCCACCGACTTCATCGAGGTGGTGAGAACGGCGGGGCTGCCGCGGAACTTCTCGAAGGCAAAGCGCGGCACCTTCGTGACCACGTAGTCGATCGTGGGCTCGAAGCAGGCTGGGGTGGCGCCGGTGATGTCGTTGACGATCTCATCGAGCGTATAGCCCACCGCCAGGCGGGCGGCGATCTTGGCGATCGGGAAGCCGGTGGCCTTGGAGGCCAGAGCGGAGGAGCGGCTGACGCGGGGATTCATCTCGATCACCACCACGTCCCCGTTGGCCGGGTTGATGGCGAACTGGATGTTGCTGCCACCGGTGTCCACACCGATCTCGCGGATGATGGCGATCGACTGATCGCGCAGCCGCTGGTACTCGCGGTCGGTGAGGGTCTGGGCCGGG
>JBJTUJ010000099.1:0-5637 GCA_046080685.1 Cyanobium sp.
AGCTGCACCAGCCAGCGCCGCAGCATCGTCTCTCCCACGGCACCCGACTTCTCGGGATGGAACTGGCAGGCGGCGATCGGCCCCTGTCCCACGGCGGCGGTGACCGGCGTGCCGGCGTAGTCCACCCGGGCGATGGTGCAGCCTGGATCGGCCGGGTCGGCGGCGAACGAATGCACGAAGTACACCCAGGCCTCAGGGGATCCCGGTGGCAGGAGGGGCGTGGCCGCGGCGGGGATCAGGGGAGCCCAGCCCATGTGGGGCAGGGGATGGCCGGGGCGGCGGGGCAGGGCCCGCACGCTCCCCTTCAGCAGGCCCAGGCCCTCGCGGCTGCCCTCGTCGCTGGCCTCGAACAGCAGCTGCAACCCCAGGCAGATCCCCAGCAGTGGGCGTTCCTCGGCGCACCAAGACCGCAGGGCCGGAATCAGCCCCGCTTCCGCCAACCGCTCCATCGCCGGATCGAACGCTCCCACGCCGGGAAGTACCAGGGCATCTACATCAGAGGCCAGATCCGGGCCGTGCACCGCTTCCACCGTGGCCCCGAGCCGCTGGAAGGCCTGCTGCACGGAATGCAGATTGCCCATGCCGTAGTCGATCAGACCGAGGCGACGCGGGCGCATCAGAGCATCTCGGCGGGGTGATGGAGCGCTTCGCCGTCGTCCAGGGCCATGCCGTTGAGATGGTCGATGAACTGATACAGCCGCCCCACCCGCCGGCGGTCGAAGCGGAAGCGGAGGCAGGGGCGAAGGATGCCCCGGTCGTCCACGTTCTCGCCCGCCTGGATCGCCCCTTCCTCCACCATGTCGGCAAAGGTGCGGTTGAGTTCGGGCAGTTGCTCCCGGGGGATCGGGGCGTTGAGCAGCAGCTCGATCCGCTCTCCACCCAGCAGGGCGCTGTGGAACATCCGGTAGAAGCGGGCGATGCGCTCCACTGCCGAAGTGGCGCAGGTGGCTTCCGTCACCAGATCCACGTCCTCGGGCGAGATCAGACCGCGGCCGGCCAGCTCCTGGCTCACATAGCGCTGCCACAGCTTCCAGAAATCGTCACCCTCGGGAGCCAGCAGCACCAGGGGAATCGGGGGGGTGCGGCCCGTCTGGATCAGGGTGAGGGCCTCGAACAGCTCATCGAGGGTGCCGAAGCCGCCCGGCATGACCACCAGGGCATCGCTCTCACGCAGGAAGAAGAGTTTGCGGGTGAAGAAATAGCGGAAATAGAGCAGCCTGCCTTCGCACTCGCTCACGTAGGCATTGGGATGCTGCTCAAACGGCAGATCAACATTCAGACCGATGCTGTGTTCACAGCCGGCCCCGCTGTTGGCCCCCTCCATCACACCACCGCCGGCCCCTGTCATCACCTCGAACCCGGCTTCTACGGCCTGCTTGGCGATGGCCTCGGCCAGGTGAAAGGTGGGGTCGTCATGGAGGGTGCGGGCCGAGCCGAACACGGTGATCTTGCGCGCCGTTTTCCGGGGACGGAACACCTCCATCGCCTCGCTGATGTCAGCGAGGCAACCGCTGATCAACCGCCATTCATCGATCTCATTCTCGCGGCGCGCCACTTCCAGCAGGGAAATGACCGCGCGCTCAATGAGACGCCGCTGCGGATGGCCCTGCAGCTGCTCAGCAAGAGCTTCGAGGGGGCTTTTGCCGCCGGTTCGTGAGAGGCCGGCGGACGGAGAAGCGGAAGTCAGAGGTATTTCGAGATGGTGCGTGAGAGGGTTTCCTTGGGAACGGCGCCTACCACGGTTTCACACTTCTGTCCTCCCGTGAACAGCATGAGGGTGGGGATGCTGCGGATGCCGTACTGACTGGCGACGTTGGGGTTCTCGTCGGTGTTGAGCTTGAACACCTTGATCTTGCCTTCGTAGTCCTTGGCGATTTCGTCGACGATCGGAGCGACCATGCGGCAGGGACCGCACCAGGGAGCCCAGAAGTCGACCAGCACGGGCACATCGCTCTGGAGCACGTCCTCCTCGAAGGAGGCGTCGGTGACAGCGGCGGCGCTGGACATCCTTGGCAGGGATCGGAATCTGGAGAATCTAGCAACCGTACGGGGTTCGGGTCTCCGCCACAGCCCGCAACGTTGCAGGCCGTTGCGTGGCTCGGCGCGGAGAGGAACAGAAGACGAAAAGCCCGGGAACACCGGGCCGGGGGGTGTGAGGAGTGTGCGAGCCGTAGCCCCCACACCCTGAGGTTAGCCCCCGTGAAGGGACGGTACCGCCGGCGGACACGCCGGATTACTTGCCCATGCCCAGCTGCTGGGCCTTTTGGTACACCTTGCCCTCCGTGAGCAGCGAGGGGGCGACCACCACCTCCACCTGCTGCATCTCCTTGAGGGTGCGGGCGCCGAGGGTGCCCATCGAGGTGCGGATGCAGCCCAGTAGGTTCTGGGTGCCGTCGTCGAAACCGGCCGGCCCGCGCAGGATCTTCTCCAGGCTTCCGGTGGTGCCCACCTGGATGCGGGTGCCGCGGGGGAGCACCGGGCTGGGGGTGGCCATGCCCCAGTGGAAGCCGCGGCCGGGAGCCTCGGCAGCCCGGGCGATCGGCGAACCGATCATCACGGCATCGGCGCCGCAGGCCAGGCACTTGCAGATGTCACCGCCGGTGACGATGCCGCCGTCGGCAACAATCGGAACATAGATGCCGGTCTCGGCGAAGTGGTCGTCGCGGGCGGCGGCGCAGTCGGCCACGGAGGTGGCCTGGGGGATGCCGATGCCCAGCACTCCGCGCGAGGTGCAGGCGGCACCCGGGCCGATGCCCACCATCACGCCGGCGGCGCCGGCACGCATCAACTGAAGGGCCACCTCGTAGGTGACGCAGTTGCCGATCACCACGGGCACGCCGAAATCGCGGCAGAGGGCCGCCAGGTCGAGGGTCTCCTGGCCTTCGGGGCCGATGTGCTCGGTGCTGACCACCGTGGCCTGCACGAAGAACAGATCCGCGCCGGCATCGGCGATCGCCTTGCCGAACTTCAGGGCCGCCACGGGGGTGGCGCTCACCGCGGCGATGCCGCCGCGCTCCTTGATCTCGGCGATGCGGCTCCGGATCAGGTCTTCACGCACCGGCTGGCTGTAGAGCTCCTGCATCAGCGGCACGAACTCGTCCTTGCCCACAGCGGCGATGTGATCCAGCACCGGATTGGGGTCGTCATAGCGGCACTGGACCCCCTCCAGGTTCAGAACCCCCAAGGCGCCGAGCTTGGTGAGCTCCACCGCCACGCCCACATCCACGACGCCATCCATGGCACTGGCGATGATCGGGATCTCCCGGGTGACCCCCGCCAGGGTCCAGCTGCTGTCGGTCACCGCCGGGTCCACCGTGCGACCGCCGGGCACCAGGGCGATCTCGTCGATGCCGTAGGCGCGGCGGACGACGCGGTTGCGACCGAGCTGGATGTTCACCGGAGGGATGCGCAATCGGGCCAAGTTATCAACCGGTCCGGCCGGCAGCCCTTTGCTGAGCTGCCGTATGACCTAACCCCTGAACCGTTGCCAGCGCCTCTTCCAGTCGTTCAGCACGGCCTCCCGGTCCTCCGTTCGCACCAGCCGAGTAAGAGCGAAGCGCACCAGGGCGATCAGGCCGGTCAGCTGCAGCAGCCGGGGCACCAGCGGCAGATCGCCGAGGGTGTCGAGCAGCGCGTCGTAGAGACGCAGCACCAGCACAAGCCCGATCAGCAGGCCTGCGCCGCGCAGCGGTCCTCCCAGCCGATCCCACCAGGCCTGGAGGCTGCCGCCATCGAGAAAGGCGCGAACCTTGCCCATCAGCAGGTCCCATTCGCCGCCTTCCTCCCCTACGGAGCCCCCACTGCCTGCGGCCAGCGGGGGCGCTTCGAGGGTGGCGGCGATCGAGGGGGTAGCAACGGGGGGCGCAAAAGCAGGCGCAAAAGTGGGCGCCGGGGCGGGCTCAGAGGGTTCCGGTTCAGGTTCCGGGGCAATGGGCTCCGGCTCGGTGGTGGGCTCCTCGGCCACGGGGGCGGTCCAGGCGACCGGCTCGGGCTCCTCTGAAGGTGAAGGGGCCTCAGCTTCCGTCACATCCGCCACTTCCGCCGCTTCCAGGGCCGCCGCGACAACATCGGGTTCGGCGGCCGGTGCCACGGGGGGAGGGGACTGTGCTTCCGCGGCCTCGATGGGGTCGGGGGAGCCGGGGTTCACGGGGACGTCGGCCATGCCTCTGGCGTGGTGATGGCGGGAGCTTACGGCGGTTTCCCCTCACCGGCCGGCGCAGGCCGCTCAGGCCTCCAGGGGAACGAGCCCGGAACGCTCTCCCAGGGGGAGCAGCGGCAGGCGGAGGGGGAAGCGGCCGTCCATCAGCTGGGCCACCAGTTCGGCAGCGATCGATGCCGCCAGCCGGGGGCTGTGGGCCGGCGCCGCCGCCACGCTGCGCCCCTCCACCCGGATCGAACCCGCCCGCAGCTCGGCATAGGACACGCCGCCGAAGCTGGGCTTGATCCGGCGGGGGATGGCCACGTCGAGCACTGGGGCCTCGAGAGCCTGGTCCGGAGCGGCGGCCCGGCGTGCCGTCTCCCCATCCAGCAGGGGGATCGGCGCGGCGACGGCCACCAGCAGGGCGCTGCCATGGCCCTCGAAGAAGCAGGGCCGGATCCAGTCCGGATTCAGGCCGTGCAGGTTAACGCTCACAGCCGCCACCGCGCCTGGCGTGCGGGCGTGGCCGCTGGCCTGTCGCTTCGGCCGGGGCTGGTGACCGTGTCCAGCTCCCACCACCCAGCCCACGGCCCCGGCCACCAGGACGGGGGATCCGGGGCCGAGCAGCGCCAGAGCCGGCATCGCCATGCCGATGCTGTCGGCGCCCCCACAGGTATGGAGTGCGTTGTGGAAGGGGCCGAGCAGGGGGCCGTAGGCGCTGCGCAGGACCCCATCGGCGCTGCTCACCGCCACCACGCCGTTCTCCACGATCCCCCGGTGGAGCAGCAGCCGGGCGCTGCCGAGCCGTTCGAGATCCACCTGCGTGTGAAGGTCGCGGCGGGGCTGCAGCGGCGTCACCTCGCCCATGCCCCCCAGCTCCACCCGGCGGCCGTTGAGCAGTTCGCCGAGCACATGGGCGCCGCCGCGGCGCTGGCCCTCGGAAAGGCCGCCACCGATCGGCAGCACCAGATCGCCGCCGGCGCCACCGGCGATGGCCGCCACGCCTCCCAGCACCGGATCGCGCAGCCGGATGGGCGGCTCGGTGGGGCCCAGGCCCAGCAGGAGGCTGGCCTGGTCGGTGAACTCGGCCGAGGCGGCCACCACCACGTCGGTGTCCGCATAGGCCGCCGCCAGTCCGGCTGCGGCCACCAGGGCGCGGAAGTCGGCGGCGGTGCGCACCCGCAGGCGCCCCTGGCACTGCCGCCGCTGGAGTTCGGCCTCCTTCCGGGGCGCAAGGTCGTCAACCGGGCTCATGGCGCCTCCTGGTGGCCTCTGGTGGCGCGGGCGGGCCGGGGGTGCACCCGGCGGTAGACTGAACCCTGCACCAGGCGGTCATGCATGGCGGATCCCACCGGACCCGGCGGAACCAATCCCGGCGATTCCGACGGACGGATCATCCAGACCGACCTCCGCAACGAGATGTCGCGCTCCTACCTGGAGTATGCGATGAGCGTGATCGTGGGCCGGGCCCTGCCCGATGCCCGCGATGGCCTCAAGCC
>JBJTUJ010000100.1:0-8049 GCA_046080685.1 Cyanobium sp.
TCGGCGTGACGCCGATGGCGATCGGTGATCTGATCCTGGCGGAGGTGCTGCAGGGCTTTCGCCACGACCGGGATGTGGCCACGGCCCGTCAGCTGTTCCGCTTGCTGCCGGTGATCGAGATGCTGGGCCGCAGTAACGCCACCAAGGCGGCCGAGAACGTCCGTGTCCTGCGGCGGCAGGGGGTGACGGTGCGCAGGATGATCGACGCGATCATCGCCACCGCCTGCATCGAGGCCAATTTGCCGCTGCTGTTCTCCGATCGCGACTTCACCCCGTTCGTGACGCACCTCGGCCTGGAAGCGGCTTGATCGCTTCGGATGACGACTGCCGGCAGAATGGAGAGGATGCAGACTCCGCACCGGCCGACGCCCCGCGAGAGCACCGAGGCGATGGTCCGCGCCATCGCCCCCCCGCCGACCCGCGACAGGTGCGCCAGCTGGTGGAGGCGGGACGGGCCCTGGTCGACCCGGCGGTGCTGGATGGGGTGGAGGATCGGGAGGAACCGAGCGACTGACGCCATGGGGGAGGGAGATTCGGGGTCCAGCCAAGCGGCACGCCCCGCCGCCCCCTTGGCCCCAGCCGCCCGGGGCGGTCGCCGCGCCGCCGAGGAGCGCCTGGCGGCCATCGATCCCGCCCGCTATGGCGCCAGCCGCAACCACCTGGAGGGAGCCGTCACCCGCCTGTCGCCCTACATCCGCCACGGGGTGCTCACCCTGGCGGAGGTCAGAGAGGCGGTGTTCGCTCGGCTGCGGGAGCGGGGGGGAGCTGCGGAGCCGCGCGGAGCGCGGGCTGCTGGCGCGGCGCCGCTGCAGGGCGAGCTCTTTGCCCCCCCAGGCGCGGCGGCCACCGGCCCTGGCCTCTCCGGCGCCCCCCTTTGGAGTCCAGCCCAGCGGCGGGCCGGGGAGAAGCTGATCGCCGAGCTGGGCTGGCGCGACTACTGGCAGCGCTTGTGGCGGCAGTGGGGCGATGGCATCTGGCACGACCGCGAACCCCTCAAAACCGGCCATCCCCTCGGCGCCTACGCCGCCACGCTCCCGCCTGAGCTCACCGCCGCCGCCACGGGCCTCGCCTGCATCGATGCCTTCGCCTCCGAACTGATGGCCACGGGCTGGCTCCACAACCATGCCCGGATGTGGCTGGCGGCTTATGTGGTCCACTGGCGGAAGGTGCGCTGGCAGGCGGGCGCCAGCTGGTTTCTGCGCCACCTGCTCGATGGCGACCCCGCGAGCAACAACCTGAGCTGGCAATGGGTGGCCAGCGCCTTCAGCCACAAGCCCTATCTCTTCAACCGGGCCAACCTGAAGCGCTTCAGCGGCGGCCGCTTCTGCGCCACCTGCCCGGCGGCCCACCGGGGGGGCGCCGGCAGGCCGGGAGGCTGCCCGTTCGAGGCCAGCTATGAGGCGCTGCAGGCGCGGTTGTTCCGCCCCACCGGCCCGCTGCCTCCCGCAACGCGGGCGGCGGCGGATCCCTCAGGGGAGCGGTGGGAGGCGCCGCCCCCTGGCCGGATGGCGACCTGGAGCCCCCCCGCCATCGCTGGGCCGCCCCCGCGACGGCCCCTGGTGTGGGTGCACGGGGAAGCGCTGGGGCCTGCCAACCCTGCCTTGCGGGCCCATCCCGACGCGCCGGCGCTGTTCGTGTTCGACACCGCGCTCGTGGCTGGAACCACCCCCACCACCGCCGCCCCCCGGGCCGAGGAGCCCGTGCCCCTGGCGCCGGGTCGGCTGCGCTTCCTGCGGGAGTGTCTGGCGGAGCTGCCGGTGACGGTGCGCGAGGGCGACGTGGCGGCGGAACTGCTGGCGGCGGCCGCTGCGGCCGGGGCGGACGCCATCATCACCAGCCGGGCGGTGGATCCGCGCTTCGGGTGGATCGCCCAGCGGCTGGCGGCGGAACTGCCCCTGCAGATCCTGGAGCCCGAGCCCTTTGTGGACCTGCCGCTCGCGGGGCCGGGCGCGCCCGACCTGCGTCGCTTTTCGCGCTATTGGCGCCGGGCGGAGCCGCGGGTATGGGGGGAGGAGGCGCGGCCCGCCGCCGCCACCGGGAGGAGACGGAGCAAGTCGGCGGGTTGATGACGGGCCGCCGGGCCGCCGGGCCGAAGCATTCGATCCGTTGCATGCTCCGGCTGGCGGCTCCGGTTGAATGCACAGGGTTGAATGCACAGGAATTGCATGCTATTCTCGATATGTCAAGGATAATCAAGCTTGGCCCCTACCCACCTCCCCGCCACATCCCCAAGCCTCACCCAGGGATTCAGGTGCGATAACGCCCACTTCGAAATCACCAGTCAGTGCAATTTGGCTTGTGTTTATTGCGCCGTTTCTCAACCGGACTATCAAGGGTTGATGCTCTCGCAAGATCAGGCCAAACGCATAGCTGACTGGCTCCTGGACCATGGGGTCGCGAACATCAATCTCAATGGCCATGGCGAAACAACAATCGTTCCTGAGTGGGAAAAGATTGTGCAGCCCCTGCTGAGAAGCAACGCCAAGTGTCACATCATCACCAATGCCTCGAAAGCCTTCAGCGACGACGAGATCGATGCCCTCTGTCGCCTAAAAACGATCACCATCTCCTGCGACACCCTGGATCCCATCCTTCATGCTCGCCTGCGTCGCAAATCCAAGCTGGTCCATCTTCTCAACAGCATTTCGCGCATCCGCCTGGCCGCTGAACAACGCGGCTTGAAGCCACCGCTGATCCTCCTGAGCTGCGTCCTCGGCGCTGAAAACAGCGAACACCTGGAAGAATACATCTTGACCGCGAAATGCATGGGCATTCATGCCATTCAATTTTGCAGTCTCACGGATTATCCCATGCCCAAGGATTCGAGCTTCAAACTCCACCCTCTATCCACATTGTCCAAGGAAAAGCTGAGCAAGCTCAAGCAACTGCTCCTGACACATGCCCCAAAAAATGAGGGCTCCGGCGCCGAGTTCCTGAGTGTTCAAGCGGGTATTTTCACAGAAATTGAAGCCAATCTTGCATAGTCTTTGCCAACATTAACACCCCTCATGACAACCTCCACCAAAGCCTGCCTCGACCCCTGGTCCTTTCTGATGATCAAGGCCGATGGCAACGTTGCACTCTGCTGCTGGTCCGCGCCTGTCGGCAACACCAATGTTGCCGACCTTGATCAGATCATTTCAGGGCTGAAAGCGCAGCATTTGCGCAGTTCGCTTCTCACCGGTAAACTCATGCCCTGCTGCCGATTCTGCCCGGCGCGTGGCGACACCACCACTGAAGCCTTGGAGAAGGACGTCACAATTTATCTCCAAGACAAGGAAAAACGCTACACCATTTCTCAAGGGATTCTGGTTGCGAAAGCACAACCCTCGACCGAAAGCACCCCCGCAAACGCCCAGGCCGCAAGCCAGCGACGCGGCAGGTCCCGAACCAAAAGGCTGGTGAAGTCGCTGCGATCAATCTTCAAACCCTCCACCGCTGACTGAGCGGCTGAGCACCTCCTGGCTGGCGACACAAGCCTGGACAGACCAAACGGCTATCCATCTTCGCGGATTCCGCTTGGCGGTGATCGCGGCCTGCTGATGGCGCCATAAAACCGGGTGGTTCGCGTTCTTCCACGAGGACGAGGGCTCCTGGATGTTCGCCGCCCTCGGAGGGGGGCTCTTCGCCTGGTTCTCCATCTCCCACCGGGTCCACCAGCTGCGTGTCCGTCAAACCCGCCGGCGCTGAACCGCCACCGACTCCAACCGCGCTGGTTGTCCCGGTGCTGGCGCTGCGGCTGATGCCCCCTCCCCCCTCCAGGGCAAGCCAAGCGTGCGTTCCTGTCGTCGCCGAAGCGGCTGAAAGAACAGCTCCCGCTGCAGCCGCAGGCGTTCGGCGGGATCCGCCGTGATGCCCAGCTCCGCCTCTCGCAGCTTCTGCCAGGGCTTGCGCAGAGCCTTGAACAGCACCTCCGCCGTGGCGACATCGGCAAGGGGATCGGCTTCCACCTGCGCCCTTGCTTCCTGAGCCCAGCGCTCGCGCACCTTCTTGATGTCGGTCATCAGAACGCTCTCGAGGTCGTGAGCGGAAGAAAACTCGTTGGCGTTGCTGATGCCGGGGAGGGCCATGGTCAGGACTTGCGGAGCGTGAGCAGGGAGGTGATCGGTTCGGCGATGAAAGCCTCGATGGCCGTGATGTGAGCCATCAGGATCCGCAGGATCTTCGCCGTGCTGATGTTGCCCACCACCAGCCAGATCGTCTTCGGTGGCGCACCATGCAACAGGCTCAGAGCGCGGAAGTCATCCTCTTTGGTGACGATGGTGTAATCGTTCTCCGCCGCAAACTCCCCGATCCGAGGATCGCCCTGGGCCTTTCCACTGCACATCACGCAGATGCTTGCTGCCAGGAAACCACTCTGAGAGTGCAGAAGCGAGCCTCGGGCTCAGATGTTCGTCGAGTCGAGCAGCAACCGGCATGTCATCGCATCGCTCAGGCCACGGTGAGCTCGCTGAGCCGTTTCTCACGCTCAGCGGCATAGCGCAGCACCGCCTGGAGGTGTTCCGGGCTGAGATCAGGGAAATCACTGAGAAGCACCTCTTGGCTCATGCCACTGGCCAGATACTCGAGCACATCTGTCACGGTGATGCGTGTTACAGGATGGTGGGCCGTTTCCTGCTGCGCGGCCTGCGCATCGGCGCCATCAGCACCGGCGTGGCCTGGTTGGTGTTCCTGCAGGTGGAGCGGCGGCTGCCGCCCCTCAGTCCGGAGCCTGACGACTGATCCGCAGCTCGGGGTAGCCGGTGGCTGGATCCAGCTCCCGGTTGAACCGCCACTCCGGCAGCAAACCGATCACCAGCTCCGCGGTGGTGCGCACCAGCGAGCCGGCGCAGAGGTGGCCACCGATCACAGCGCCGCCGCAGCCTGCGATGGCGATGTGCAGGTGGGCGCCATCCGGCGAGAGAATGCCGGAGAGGCTGAGGATCTCCAGCTCGCCGTGAATCGCCGTGGCCTGAGTCGCACCGGCCAACCGCAACTGCGCCACCGACAAGCTGCCGACGGCGCTGAGTACGCAGCCCGCCTGCTCCTGCTGCTCGCCCATCCAGACCTCCAGCGCCGGGCGTAAATCAGCGCCAGGGGGCAGCCGCAGCGGCACCACCTTCATGATTGAGGCCCCTCCACCAGTCCCTGGATCATCACCAGGGCATCGACATAGCCGAGTTGCCGGTGGCGAAAGGCCCCCGGCAGGGTTCCGACCACCTGAAAACCGTTGCGCTGCCAGCAGCGGATCCCGGCTGTGTTGGTGCTCACCACCAGGTTGAACTGCATCGCCCGGAAGCCCAGCCGCCTGGCCGCCTGCAGCGAGTGCTGGCAGAGGCGGCTGCCGATCCCCTGGCGGCGACAATGCTCGGCCACCACGTAGCCCGCGTTGGCCACATGGGCACCGAGGGCGAGGGAGTTGGGCCTGAGGTAGTAGGTGCCCACCACTGCTCCTGCAGCATTCACGGCCACCATTACCGCCTGGCTCTGATCCACCCAGGTCACCTGGGCCTCGGCCTCGCTGATGGCTGGGTCGTGCGGGAAGGTTTCACCAGCGCGGAACACCGGCTCCAGCAGCGCCCAAACCGCCGGCCAGTCGGCCTCCTCAAAAGGACGGATCTGCAGAGGAGATCGGGAGGAGGTCAGAGCGGCGCATGTGTGGCCAGTCCATTGTCTTCTCGGCTGTGATCCAGGCCCAGGTTATGCAGCCCGGGGTTTCAACACGCAGGAAACAGAGCTGGCGTCTCGCTCTCTGCGGCTACGGGGTAACGCTCGCGCCGCGTCACCGAGTTCACCGGTTGTGTGTCGCATCGTTGGCGCACCTCCGCAGTGCGCACCGGCTCGGGTGATGGTGGATCAGGTGGGCGGAGGGCACGGATCCCACCGGCGGGGCGCTGTACTACAAGCGGCGCAGCAATCAGCACATGGCTCCAGTGGCGAGGACGGCTTTAGGCATCAGGTGACTTCTTGGCAGTGGCGGTCGGCAAAGCGGAGCGCCCAATGATGCAGTCGCATGTGCAGAACTGATTCAGGAGGCTCACCTGCCTACGAGGCGCTGGGCATGCTCAATGAGCTTTCGCGTTTCTGCTTCAGCATTCTCAAACCAATCCGTTGACCAGATCCGGAAGATCTCCCCCTTGCCGCCAACAGTTTGTTGACGGGGCCCCGCTCCACGTCATCCCACCAGCGGGTCTGGGTCACGACGGCAGAAGCCTGCGCTGCCGGGTACCACTGCAGTGGCACCTGGAGAACGTGGAAGCCACTATCACGGGCTGGAGCAGGAAACATCTGCGCCTCTGATGCCTTATCCGCCCGATTGCAGAGGTGGGAGGGCACTCAGAGAGAGAAACAACCGCTCCGGTCGGCCTGGCATGGGCCTGAACCCCATTGACGCGTAGAAGCTGTGGTGGCGAGCGCGATCCGCTTCTCCAGCAGTAGCCGCCACATCGAGCAGCATCAGCCGCACACCCAGGATCTGCCCCGCCCGCTGGCACTGCTGCATGGCGTCTACCAGCAGGATGCGACCGAGCCCCTTGCCCTGCTGTCTCCCGTCGACAGCAAGGTGGCTGAGAAAAACGCCTGGGATCAAATTTGAGCGCGGTGCTCGCGGGGCAGCATCGAAGGGCACGTCGGCCACGCCGATGGCATGGGCATTGATGGCGTAGAAGCCCAGGCAGGCCCGAGGTTCGCCTACATGGGCAGCGTCGGTGGCGACGTAGAGCCGGGTGTAGCCATCACGCTGCTGGCGCTTGGCGGTGCGGCGCAGAAAGTTGTCCTGGCTGTCGCTGCCGCAGCGGAAGTCCTTGGGTTCGTGCAGGCCAGGGTCAAAAGCTTCGATCCGAACCGCCACCGGATCAGGAGCGCACGACCTGGTCCTGGTGCAGCTGCCAAGCCTCCAGCAGGGCGGGTGTTGAGGTGGTCTCTTCGTCGAGGGCGGCGAGCAGGGCCTGCTGATCGCTCTGGCTGAGCAGGGTCTGCTGCCTACCACTGAGCAGCTCCTGGGCTCGTGCGTAGGCCGACATCACCACGAAGGCGGAGGCCTCGATGCCCATCAAGTCTGCTGCCGCCTCAATACTGGCCTTCACCGAGGGCTTGGTGCGCTGATCCATCCGAGCGGAGCGGGGCTCGTCGATCGCTTCGATCGCCGCATGGAGCGTGGTCTCGACCGGCGACATGGCACACGAGGAAGCAGCTTCACCATTGTACGGGGGATGGCCGTACATGGCCGCCACCTGATAGGGGCTGCCGCGTCGAGGTCAGCTCGTACCCCATCGCCCGGTAGCCCCGCAGCCGCCGCTCCCACATGCGTTGCGGCACTGGGTGGCCGAGATCGAGCCAGTCGATGATGCGGACGCTGGTCTTGCCGCTCTGCTGCCGGTGCAGCCGGCCGGCGTATTGCTGCCTTTCCAGGACACGGGCATCGCCAGCAGCAGGGTGTCGAGCGGCGGATGGTCGAATCCTTCCCCCACCAGTCGCCCGGTGGCCAGAACGATGCGGGGCGCCTCAGGAGGCAGCTGCTCCAGCGCGGCCAGGGTGGCGCTGCGTTGGCGAGCACTCAGCCGCCCATGCAGCAGGAAGAGGCTCCGCACCTGCTCGGTCAGGGCGGCGGCGATCGCTGTGATGTGATCCGTGCGTTCGCTCAGCAGCAGCAGTTTCCGGCCCTCGTCCCAGGCAGCCAGGGCCTCCGCCACGATGCAGTCGGTGCGGAGCTGATCCTCCGCCAGCCTGCGCATCAAGTCCTGGATCGGCAGATCGGCGGGGAGTGGTGGGAGCTGGTGGGTGCGGCTCAGCAGTTCCAGGATCTGAGGCGCCCCGGCAGGTCGCTGGGCAGTGTGGCGAATGGGGCCACACTGCAGGAACAGGATCGGCTGCAGGCCGTCCCGGCGCACCAGGGGGGCCGACAGCCCCAGCACGTGGCGAGCCTGCACCTGCCTGAGGACCGTCTCAAAGGAGGCGGCGGCGATGTGGTGGCATTCGTCGACGATCACCTGCCCGTAGCCCTGCACCACCGGGTTCACCTCTCCCTTGCGCACCAGCGACTGCATCACGGCGATGTCGAGTTGGCCGGTG
>JBJTUJ010000101.1:0-4258 GCA_046080685.1 Cyanobium sp.
GCCTGGCCGATGTCGTCGCACAGGGCCAGGCGCAACGCCGCCTGCTGGTCATCAAGGCGGGGCGGCAGCACGCCGGGGGCATCGAGCAGATCGAGATCCTGGCCGAGCCGCACCCAGCGCAGACTGCGGGTCACGCCGGCCTTGCGGGCGCTCTCCACCACCTTCTGGCGCACCAGGCGGTTGATCAGAGCCGACTTGCCCACGTTGGGGAAGCCGAGCATCAGGGCCCGCACCGGCCGCGGGCGCATGCCACGGCCGGCGCGGCGGGCATTGAGGGCGTCGCCGGAGTGGATGGCGGCCTGCTGGAGCTGTTTGACGCCGGTGCCGGCCTTGGCGTCGCACCACCAGGGAGTTTGGCCATGGTCGCGGAACCAGCGGTCCCATTGCTTCTGGGCCGGTGCGGTGATCATGTCGCGCCGGTTGAGCACGAGCAGGTGCTGCTTGCCCTTGATCCAGCGCTGCAGTCGGGGGTGGCCGGTGGCCAGGGGAATGCGGGCGTCGCGCACCTCGATCACCAGGTCCACCTTCTCCAAGCTGGCGGCCAGGGCCTTCTCCGCCTTGGCGATGTGGCCCGGGTACCAGTGGATCGCCGGAGCGGCCGCACTCAGGCTCACCGGCTCGGCAGCCTCAGGGCCGGCGCCCATCAGGGCACCACCAGCACGGGGCAGGGAGCGAGTTGGATCACCCGAGCGGCGGTGCTGTGCTGATCGCCCTCGAGGGTGATGCCTCGGGTACCCATCACGATCACGTCGGCGTTGATCTCGTCGGCCACGTCACCGATAACGAAGGCGGGCACGCCCTCTCGCTCGATCACTTCGCAGGGCACCCCGGCCTGCTCGAAACTTTCGCGCGCCTGATCCAGCAGCTGGCCCACGGCAGCGGGGTCGTGCATCGCCCCCTCGCCGGCCTCCACCACCGACAGCACCACCAGCCGGCTGTCGTGCTGCTGGGCCAGGCGCAGGGCCACCGCCGCCGTGTCCATCGTCTGGCGGCTCTGGTCAATGGGGAATAGAACGGTCGCGAACATCAGGCGTTCGGGCGGGTGAGGGCTCGGGGTCTCACTTACTTTCCTAGCGCCCATCGGGCCTGGAGGCAGGGGGGAACCCGCCCGCGGGGGGTGCGGAGGGCCGCAGGCTAATGTCCCGGCGTTTTCTCCCCTATCCATAACCATGGCGAAGCGATCCCTGGCCAGCCTCGGCGCCGATGACCTCCGCGGCAAGCGCGTCCTGGTGCGGGTCGACTTCAACGTGCCCCTCGACGACGCCGGCGCCATCACCGACGACACCCGCATCCGCGCGGCCCTGCCCACCATCGCCCACCTGCGCGACAACGGGGCCCGCGTGATCCTGGCCGCCCACTTCGGCCGTCCCAAGGGCCAGGTGAACGAGGGCATGCGCCTCACCCAGGTGGCCGCCCGCCTGAGCGAGCTGCTGGGGGTGCCGGTGGCCAAGACCGAGAGCTGCATCGGCCCGGATGCCGAGGCCAAGGTGGCGGCTCTGGCCGAAGGCGGCGTGGTGCTGCTGGAGAACGTGCGCTTCTTCGCCGAGGAGGAGAAGAACGATCCCGCCTTCGCCGAGAAGCTGGCGGCCCTGGCCGAGGTGTACGTGAACGACGCCTTCGGCGCCGCCCACCGGGCCCATGCCTCCACCGAAGGGGTGACGAAGTTCCTCAGCCCCAGCGTGGCCGGCCACCTGATGGAGAAGGAGCTGGCCTACCTGCAGGGCGCCATCGACGACCCCAAGCGGCCGCTGGCGGCGATCGTGGGCGGCTCCAAGGTGAGCAGCAAGATCGGCGTGCTCGAGGCTCTGATCGACAAGTGCGACAAGATCCTGATCGGCGGCGGCATGATCTTCACCTTCTACCAGGCGCGAGGCCTCTCGGTTGGCAAGAGCCTGGTGGAGGAGGACAAGCTGGAGCTGGCCAAGGAGCTGGAGGCCAAGGCGGCCGCCAAGGGCGTGCAGTTCCTGCTGCCCACCGACGTGGTGCTGGCCGACAACTTCGCCCCTGACGCCAACAGCCAGATCGCCAAGGTGGAGGCCATCCCCGACGGCTGGATGGGACTCGACATTGGCCCCGATTCGCTGAAGGTGTTCCAGGAGGCCCTGGCCGACTGCAAGACCGTGATCTGGAACGGGCCGATGGGTGTGTTCGAGTTCGACGCCTTCGCCGCCGGCACCAACGGCATCGCCCACACCCTGGCCGAGCTGAGCGCCGGGGGCACGATCACGATCATCGGTGGCGGTGATTCGGTGGCGGCCGTGGAGAAGGTGGGCGTGGCCGAGAAGATGAGCCACATCTCCACCGGCGGCGGCGCCAGCCTGGAGCTGCTCGAGGGCAAGGAGCTGCCGGGCGTGGCCGCCCTCGACGAGGTCTAAAGGACCGCGCCGAGAGTCTGAGGTGTGAGGGACCGCCCCTCCCGGGGCGAGGGCTAAGGACGGCCTGCCTGCAGCGGGCCGTCAGTTTGTCACCCTGCCGCCCTGGCCATCAGCCCCCCAGCCGCCGCGATTTTTGCGCGTCTTCCACTCGGGCGCGGGAAGGCCGTTGCGCTCGTAAAGACTGCGCATGGCGTCGAGGTGACCCTGCCGCTGGCGCATCATCGCGCTGCGTTCTTCGCCCATGCAGCGGCTGAGGGCATCGGTGTTGGCGGCGCCGTTGATGCAGCGTTCGCCCAGCTGAAGAATGTCGATGCGGGCGCGGTGATCCTTGAGGGCCAGGCTGCGGTACTCGGGGAAGATTTTCGCCGCCTGCTCAGGGGTGAGGCTGGGCCTGCCGGAGCCTGGAGCGCCATCCGGACCCGCGAGGGCCGGGACGGCGCTGGCCCAGGTGCCGAAGAGCAGGGCAAGGGCGACCACACCCCGGGTCGGACGGCGGAGGCTGGCAGAGGGAGAGGAATCGGGCATCGGGAGCACCGCCGGATGCGGCGCTGGCAGGAACGATTCCATCGTGGGGGGAGGATCCGACAGGAATCCGACCGGCACAGCCCAGCCTGTGACCGGATGTGTCTAGGCCGGCAGGCCCTCGCCCTCGAAGATCACCTCGAAGCCCTCGCCAGGTCCGCCGGAGCCGGCACGAAGACGACCGCCATGCTCCCGCGCCACCCGCTCGGCGATCGCCAGCCCCAGTCCGCAGTGGCCCTGGCCGCCGCGGGCCCGGTCGAGCCGCTGGAAGGGCTCCAGGGCCCGGGCCCACTGCTCCGGTGGGATGCCCTCGCCCGCGTCCCGAACCAGGATCGTGAAGCCGTCGGGCCCGGGGCCGGGCCGGAGCACCAGTGACACGGGTGGACAGCCGTGCTCAAGGGCATTGTCGATCAGGTTGGCGATCGCCCGGCCCAGGGCCACCGGCCGCACCCGCCGCTCCAGCGGCACCGTGTCGAGCACCAGAGTGCGGGCATCGGCCACCGCCGCCAGCTCCGCCAGCAGGGCATCGAGCGGCACAACAACGGCGGGCTCGTCGCCGCCGGCACCGGCGAACAGCAGAAACTGGCCGGTGATCCGCTCCAGGGCCTCCAGATCGGCCTCGCTGCGGAGCGTGGCCCCCTCGTCGGCGCCCGCCTCGGCCAACCGCAGCCGCAGGCGCGTGAGTGGGGCCCGGAGATCGTGGGCGATGCCCGCCAGCATCGTGCGGCGCTCACGGCTTGCCGCCTCCAGCCGCTCGAGCATGGCGTTGAACCGCTGGCCGAGCAGCCGCACCGAACCGGTACCCCGCAGCGGCACCGCCGCGGGCCGCTCCTCCAGCCCCACGCCTTCCAGGGCCTCCTCCAGCTGCCCCAGGGGGCGCTGCACTTCGAGGCTGAGAAACAGCAGCACCGCCGCCAGGACGCCGACCCCCAAAGACACCGACAGCAGCAGGGGGTCGGGGGGCCAGCCCCGTATCGAGGGCAGGGGAGCGAACAGCCACACCACCTCCAGAGGTGAGCCCATCTCCACCCAAACCCCTCGGGGCCTCCCGTGGGACGGCACCACCGCCGGACAGTGGGAGAGGCGGCGGCACAGCTCAGCGCGTAAACGCTGCCCCTGGCCGGTCAGGCCGCCATCGCCGAACCGGCGCCGGGGGCCCTTGATGGGGTTGGGCTCGGGGCCCACCGCCAGCCGCGTGCCACTGATCTCCGCCAGGGCCCCGGGGCTGAAGCCCTCCAGGGCCACCTCCCCCAGGATCAGGTTGGAGGCCACCTCCGAACCCAGCTGGCGGATCTGGGCCTGCTCCAACCGCTGGCCCAGCAGCAGCTGCAGCATCACCAGGCAGACGGCGGAGGCTCCAG
>JBJTUJ010000102.1:0-2859 GCA_046080685.1 Cyanobium sp.
GTGCTCGATGGTGACCTGAGCGCCGAGAGCCTTGAGACCCTTCACGTGCTCCACCACGGGGCGGGAGCCGATCTGACAGCCGCCCGGCAGGGGCACCTGGGCCATGCCCATGCGGGCCAGCAGGGGGCCGATGCAGAAGAAGCTCGCCCGCAGGCTGTTCACCAGCTCATAGGGTGGGGCAGCCTGGGTGATGCGCTCGCCGTCGAGGTCGATCGCATCACCGCTGCGCAGCACCCGCACGCCGAGGGCGGCGAGGATCTCTCCCATCGCCGTGATGTCGGTAAGCGGGGGCACATTGCGGAGCCGCAGACTGTCCTTGGTGAGCAGGCAGGCGGCCATCAGCACCAGGGCAGAATTCTTGGCGCCGCTGACGCGGATCTCACCCTCTAGTCGCAGTCCCCCTGAAATTTCGAGACGTGGCTTGGCCACGACCATGGTGGGAACAGCGGAAAGGGTCATGGAACGACTGTCCACGTCGCGAATTGCCCTGCCATCTTGACAACAAACCGGCGCACCGTCTAGGCGGCCGCCGCCGGAACTGTCTCGACGCTGTCGCAGGTCCAGCCGTCGTTTCCGGAGGCGGCCCCGACCTCGGTGGTCTATGGTGGCGCGGTCGCGGTCAAGAGCCTGCGACACCACGCCAGCGGATGTGGCGGAATTGGTAGACGCGCTAGTTTCAGGTACTAGTGGCAGCAATGTCGTGGGAGTTCAAGTCTCCCCATCCGCATACACCCCCCGATGATCGTTCTCAAGATCACCAATGCGTCGGAGGTCATGGCCTCCAAGCTGGGCAAGTTTCTCGAAAGCCTCACTCCCGATGGCTTCGACCAGACCACCGTTGAGGACATCGTGCTGCGCAAGCTTGCCGAGAATCTGGCGGCTGAGGGGATCCGCGGCGAAGTTCTGGCCGTTCAAGGACTCGACATCGAGACCGAGGGCACGGGCCTCGTGGTGCACGAGCACGTGCGCGTGCGCCAGCACTCCCGGTTCTGACCCTACCTCTAACCCCTTCGCCCCTGCCTCCGGACCCGCTCACCAGCCGCCGTAATCCGCTGGTGGCCCGCCTGCGGGCGCTTCATCAACCCCGAGGGCGGCGGGAGCAGCAGGCCGTGCTTCTCGAAGGCACCCATCTGGTGCAGGAAGCGCTGAAGCGCTCCCTGGAGCCCTCGCTGCTGCTGGCCACCCCGGCCTGGTGCGAGGCCCACCCTCACCTGCTGGCCGCCCTGCCTGCCGCCACCGTTCGGCGCACGGCCGTTCCCGAGGTGCTGGAGGCGGCCGCGAGCACCCGCAGCCCCGATGGCGTGCTGCTCGAGCTGCCTGCCGCCTGCCTGCCGCAGCCCCGGCCGGAGGCGGACGCTGCGTCGTTCGTGCTCGCCCTCGATCGGCTTCAGGATCCCGGCAACCTCGGCACCCTGCTGCGCACCGCCCTGGCGGCGGGGGTGGAGGAGGTGTGGATCGCGGACGGCGCCGATCCCCTGCAGCCCAAGGTGGTGCGCGCCTCGAGCGGGGCCGTGCTGGCCCTGCCGGTGGTCCGGCTCGACGGCGAAGGGCTGCGGCAGCGGCTGCGGGATGCCCGGCTGCGGGGCCGGCAGCTGGTGGCCACGGTGGTGCCCGGTCCCGGTGCCGGTGGGGCCGTTCCCTACTGGCAGCTCGACTGGTCGGCGCCCACCGTGCTGCTGCTGGGCAACGAGGGGGCGGGGCTGAGCGAGGAGCTGGCGGCCGAAGCCGACCGGCTCGTCACCATTCCCCACAGCCCCCAGGTGGAGTCGCTGAACGTGGCGGTGGCGGCGGCGCCGCTGCTGCTGGAGCGCTGGCGCCGACGCCACGCTCCCTGACAGGGGAGAATGCCTGGCATTCCGCGCAACATGCTCCGGTGAGCGATCCCACCTCCGGCCCCACCTCCTCCGGGTTCGACTTCGACGTTGTGGTGATCGGTGCCGGCTACGGCGGCTTCGATGCCGCCAAGCATGCGGCCGACCATGGCCTGAAGGTGGCGATTGTCGAATCGCGCGACATGGGCGGCACCTGCGTGAACCGGGGCTGCGTGCCCTCCAAGGCCCTGCTCGCGGCCGCCGGCCGGGTGCGGGAGCTGGCCGACGCCGAGCATCTGGCGGGCTTCGGCATCCACGCCGCGCCGGTGCGCTTCGAGCGCCAGAAGATCGCCGACCATGCCGCCCAGCTGGTGGCCACGATCCGCACCAACCTCACCAAGACGCTGGAGCGGGCCGGCGTCACGATCCTGCGGGGCAAGGGTCGCCTCGACGGCGCCCAGCGGGTGGTGGTGCGAGAGAGCGGCGGCGGGGTGGAGCGGGCCTACGCCGCCCGCGACGTGATCATCGCCACCGGCTCCGATCCGTTCGTGCCCCCCGGCATCGAGACCGACGGTCGCACCGTGTTCACCAGCGACGAGTCGATCAACCTGGAATGGCTGCCGCGCTGGATCGCCATCATCGGCAGCGGCTACATCGGCCTGGAGTTCGCCGACGTCTACACGGCCCTCGGCTGTGAGGTCACGATGATCGAGGCGCTCGATCTTGTGATGCCCACCTTCGATCCCGACATCGCCAAGCTGGCGGCCCGCCATCTGATCGACGGCCGCGACATCGATGCCCGCGCTGGCGTGCTGGCCCAGAAGGTGACGCCGGGCTGCCCGGTGCGGCTCGAGTTGGTGGACATGGCCACCCGGGAGCCGGTGGAGACCCTGGAGGTGGATGCGGTGCTCGTGGCCACCAGCCGGGTGCCGGTGAGCAGGGACCTCGGCCTCGCTTCTGTGGGGGTGGAGACCCATCGGGGCTCCATCCCGGTGGACGACACCATTAATTCCCCCTCCAACCCCCCCCCCCCCCCCCCCCCCCCCCC
>JBJTUJ010000103.1:0-6656 GCA_046080685.1 Cyanobium sp.
CGCCCCGCCAGAACGGGAGAGGCCCGCTCCGCGAAGCGATCGTCGAGGGGCAGCACGTTGTGCTTCACGGCCTCGATCAGCCAGAGCCGCTGCAGCTCATGGAGCTTGCCGGGATGCTCGCTGGAGAGGTCGCGGGCCTGGCTCCAGTCGCTGGCGGTGTCGTAGAGCTCCCACACGTCGTCATCGAAGGCCGCCAGGGTGACCGCGCCGGTCTCCCAGGGGGTGCGGTGCTTGGTCACGGCGGTCCAGCCCTTGTGGTAGATGCCGCGGTTGCCGAACATCTCGAAGTACTGGGTGGTGCGTCGCTCCGGAGCCTCCGGTGCATCGAAGCAGTAGCGCATGCTCACCCCCTCGTAGGGCTTCTGCTGCACGCCATGCACCAGGGTGGGCTCCGGCAGGCCGGCGGCCTCCAGCACGGTGGGGGCCAGATCGATCACATGGTGGAACTGGCTGCGCCGTTCCCCCTTCGCCGTGATGCCCTTCGGCCAGTGCACGATGCAGCCGTTGCGGGTGCCGCCGAAGTGGGAGGCCACCTGCTTGGTCCACTGGTAAGGGGTGCAGAGGGCGTGGGCCCAGCCCACGGCGTAGTGGTTGTAGGCCTCCGGTCCGCCGAACTGCTCCACCCTTTCGCTGAGGAACTCCGGGGTTTCCAGGTGCCCGAATCCCTGGAGGGTCACCATCTCGTTGAAGGTGCCCTGCAGCGATCCCTCAGCCGAGGCGCCGTTGTCGCCGAGGATGTAATAAATCAGGGTGTTCTCGAGAATGCCGAGATCCTCCAGCGCGTCCACCATCTGGCCGAGGTGGGTGTCGACGTGCTCGAGGAAGCCGGCGTACACCTCCATCTGCCTGATCAGAACGGACCGCAGCGCCGGATCCACCTCCTCCCAGGCGGGAATGCCGGCGGGGCGGGCGGTGAGCTCGGCATCGGTGGGGATCACACCCAGCCGTTTCTGCCGCTCGAAGGTCTCGGCCCGCAGGGCATCCCAGCCCCCATCGAACTTGCCCCGGTAGCGATCGGCCCAGTCCTTCGGCACCTGGTGGGGGGCATGGGTGGCCCCCGGCGCCCAGTAGAGGAAGAAGGGCTGCTCGGCCCTCAGCGACTTCTGCTGCCGCACCCAACGGATCGCCCGGCGGGTGATGTCGGTGGTGAAGTGATAGCCCTCCTCGGGCGTTCCATCCGGCTCCACCGGCGTGGTGCCCTGGTAGAGGGAGGGGTAGTACTGGTTGGTTTCGCCGCCGATGAAGCCGTAGAAGTGCTCGAAGCCGCCGCCGCCGGTGGGCCAGCTGTCGAACGGCCCGAGCGGTCCGGTCTGCCAGACGGGAACTTCATGGCATTTGCCGAACTGGGCCGTGGCATAGCCGTTGAGTTTGAGGGTTTCCGCCAGCGGAGCGCAGGTGTTCGGCCGCAGGCAGTTGTTGCCGGGGGCGGAGGTGGCCAGTTCGGTGATGGCGCCGAAGCCCACCGTGTGGTGGTTGCGTCCGCTCAGCAGGGCCGCCCGGGTGGGGGAGCAGAGGGCGGTGGTGTGGAAGCGGGTGAAGGAGAGGCCGCCGGCGGCCAGCCGCTCGGCCGTGGGCGTGTGGATCGGCCCGCCGAAGGCCGACGAGGCACCGAAGCCCACGTCATCGAGCAGCACCACGAGCACGTTCGGCGCGCCTTCCGGGGGGAGGAGGGGCTCGATCGGCGGGTAGGCGGTGTCGGGATCCTTGGCGTCGAAGGTGGTGAGGCTGGGGGGCTGGATGTCCGGCACCGGCAGCTGGCTGCGGCTCGGGCGGGGTCCAGGCCCGGGTGCTGGGGCGTCCGAGGACATGGAGCGACGACGGAGGAGGCCCACCCGCTCTAGCCAGGTGCCCGGGGGCGTCAACCGATCCGTCCCAACGCCCGGCGGCCGCGCTGGAACCTTGGGGCCGTGGGGTCAGAACCCCCTCTCGGTGCTGCGCCCGGCATGGGCCATCGCCAGCCGCCGGTAGCGGCGAGCGTGCTCCCGCTGAGCTACCACCGCCTCGGCCCCCAGCTCGCGCTTCACCTGGGCCGGAGCGCCCATCACCACCGCGCCGGGGGGCACGTCGCGGGTCACCACCGAGCCGGCCGCCACCAGGGCGCCGGCCCCCACGGTGACCCCGTTGAGCACGATCGCCCCGATCCCGATCAGGCAGCCATCCTCGAGGATGGCGCCATGCACCACCGCCCGGTGGCCGATGGTCACGTCGGCCCCGATCGTCACGGGCTGGCCGGGATCGCCATGGAGCACGGCGCCGTCCTGCACATTGCTGCCCTCGCCGATCACGATCGGGCAGACATCGCCGCGGGCGACGGCGGTGGGCCAGAGGCTGGCGCCGGCTGCCAAGCGCACGTCGCCGATCAGCACGGCCGAGTCGGCCACCCAGGCATCCGGATCCACCACGGGCTGGCCCCACGGCGGCCGGAACTCGGCGGACCCGGCGGCGTGATCGTCGGCGCCCATCCTGCGACTGCGTCTGGGCGCATTGTCGGTGCCTGCGGGCTGGCACAGGGCCCAGGCGTCCGGCTTGGAGGCGGGGAACTCCGGGTGATACGTTCAACCGGTGTCGGAGGCGCTCCGAGCACGGGTCGCTAGCTCAGCGGTAGAGCACTCGGCTTTTAACCGATTGGTCCTGAGTTCGAATCTCAGGCGACCCATTCGCTGAAACGCACGGTCAGGACTGGCTAAAGCCCTGTGGTGCAGTCGCTTTGCCTGGAACACCAGTGCTACCGCGTTCTGCGGAGTGAGACCGCATAAGTGCGCCGGAAACCGTAGTTGCGTCATGTTTTTGGGGGTTTCCCCCAAAAACTCGCCCGCTGCTCACGGCGGTCCCCCTCCACCTCCAGCTCGCATGGCCTGCGTCGGAACCCTCATTCAGGAGTCCGGTTGCCCATGCCTCGCATCAGCACCGCCATCGAGCGAGCCAACACGATCCTTCGAGCCCACGGCACACCGTTTCGCCTGCGCGCTGGACATGGAAGCCGCTGGCTGAGCATCTACGAAAGCCGCCCCGGCCAGAAGGTCCGGGAGCGGGCAGCCCGCGGTTATGCCTCCCGCGACGACCGCGCCGTGGAGACGCTCTGCGACCGCTTGCTTGAGTACGCCCGCTCATTCCCGGCTCAGGGGCTTGATGACTTCCTGGACTCCTCCCTGTTCGAACCACCTCCGCCAGCCACCAGCCCTGCTGGCCCGAGGTCTGCGAGGCCGTGGTCGCCTTCCAGCGCGGCCAGGGCGTGAACATGAACCTGGTGGGGCCGTTCCGGGGCCAGGGCTACTTCCGTCTGCTGCCTCCCGACCGGCCGGCCACGGTGGAGGACGTGCGCCGCTTTGCCCTGCACACCAGCGAGAGCCTCAAGGCCCGGCTGCTCGATCCCGCTGAAGCCCTGATCCCGATGGCCACCCACCGCCAGGGATTCCGCCAGAAGCGGGAGGTCGTGTCCCTGCTGCGGCGGGCTGGCGTTGCGGCGATCGCACCGGCGGAGCTGAGCGAGGAGCTCAAAGGGATGGTGAACCGCAAGAAGCTGGCGCTGGTGGCAGCCGGCCAGTCCCGTCGCCGGATCCCGAGCACCGACGCGATCCAGGAGTGGCTGGATCTGGTGATCGAGGAAGACCCGCTCTGGGGCTGGGCGTTCGCGATGATCGCCACCTACGGCCTGCGCCCCCATGAGGTGTGGCACATTGACGGCCTGCCCGATGAGCACGGGCTGATCACCGTGGGCGTAGCCGCCCGTCAGATCAAGGCGACCAAGACCGGCTTCCGGGCCGCGGTGCCCCTACCGGTGGAGTGGGTGGAGCGCTACCGGCTGGGTGGGGCCAATGGAGAGCAGCGCCTGGCGGAACTGCGCCGCCGCTACAAGCCGAAGTTCGTCAACGAGGAGGGCCAGCCCTTCGACGCGGAGCGGGATCAGGTGAAGCGCTGCGACAACAACGAGCGGCTGGGGGCGGTGTGCTGCCACAAGCTGCGCAGCAGCGACGCCAGAGCCGAGTTCGAGCTCCACCACAAGCTCTACGCCTGGGTGGAGACCGCCCCGCCCAGGGCCGCCAGAAGCCGAAGAAGCGCCGGGAGCGCTGCGTTCCCTACGACCTGCGCCACGGCCACGCGATCCGCGCCCGTGAAAGCACCAGCTGGAGCTACGCGGATGTGGCCGCGGTGATGGGCCACAGCCCGGAGGTGCACCGCCGCACCTACCTGAGCGAGATCAGCGGGGAGCAGACCAAAGCTGCCGTGGTGCGACGGCTGCTGGGAGAGGACACCGCCGCCTGAGCCGCAGGCGGAGGATCACGGCACTCCGGGTGCAGGGGGGAGTGACTTCCCCCCGCTCAACCCTGCCGCCTGCGGGATGCAGCTCTGGGGCTGCGCGTCAATGGCAGCCCAGGTGCCGGGCTTCCACGTAACGGTTGCGGTTGCCCGAGCGGCTGAGGTTGCGGTTCGCCCGGTGGATCTCCGCCTCGGTGGCGCGGGTGCGATAGAGCGCGGTGCCGGTGTCGCGGTGCAGGAGCACGTAGTCGGCCGCCGGTTCGACACTCGATTCCTGGAGGGGCTCCGCCATGGCGCGAGGGCAGCGATCACGGGTGCTCGCCAGCAAAGCGCCGCAGCGGGCGCGATGCCAGAGCAGATCCGAACGCGGGGCCGCCGGATTCTTCCTGGCCCAGTGCTGACCTGCTCGGAGCAGGACTGTCCGGCGCGGCGCTGAGCCACCTCCACGACTGCCCCTGCGGATCGCTCGGTCCAGGGCTGCGCAAGGCTCGCTTCCCTCGCCCCTGGGCCGCGCTCACCTGCGGGGCGCTGGGTCGGTGTCCTCCGCACCTCACCAGCCATGGCACACCTCCAGGGCCCGGTCTGCGAAATCCGCCTGCTCACCATCCACCGCTGTGCGCCGGGCACGGTCAAGGGCGGCAGCGCTCACTGGTCGATCGAGCACTTCGGCCGCCGGGGCAAGCCCGTCAAGCGCATGCGCTTCATCCCGGCCGAGAAGGCCTTTGCCTTCGCTCGGAAGCTGCAGGGGGCGCCGGGTTGCACCGTGACGGTTTGCTGAGCGTGGGTCTCTGGCCCGGCTGCCGTGAGGTGGCCAGGCTTCTGGTGCCGGGGACTTCCGAACGATCCAGGAACTGCTGAGCCAGCACGACGTGAGCACCACGATGATCTAGACGCATGTGCTTAGCCGCGGCCCCCTGGGCGTCGGCCGCCATGCCGATCACCTGTGGCTGACGCTACATGTGGTTCACAGACCCGATAACCAATGCTATGGATAGACCATGGCTGCCAAGACCTCGCATTGCTGTTTGCTTGTGCCGAATCCGGTCGACCAGGTTGCCGTGGTTCACGGACTGCCCAGGCTGGTCAGCAATGGTTCTCGGAAACCATCCAATAAGCGCTCGAAGGATCGTGAAACCAGGGCAAGAAAGCTTACTGTAGGATTGGTGGACTTAAATTTTTCATATTGGCGATCTACTCCGTGCAAATTGTAAGCCTGCTTAGCAGAAAAGATCAAACATACAGGAATTCCTTAAATCAGGCTTGGACGGCCCCACGCGCTGATTTGTAACACAGTGATCACATCTTAGGCGGATCCGCATAAGATGCGAAGTCGTTCCCCTTGGAGGCATGAAATCCGTTGTGCCGCAAGCCTTCTGATGGCTGCAAGCCGTGCTAAAGCTGCGTCTTAGGCGGACAGCCGAGGCAATCGGTGCGACTTAGGCGGATCCGCCCAAATAGTAGTTGGGTGGACAGAAGCAGAAGAAGGGGGGGGCTGTTGTCCGTTTCCTGTGTACAGTTGAATATACTTGCATGGGTTGTGTCACATGTTGAGAATTTCAGCGAGCAGGACCTTGATCGTTGTCTTGGCAACTGCACTAATAACCGGCTCCGAAACTTCCGGCAGCCAGGCTCAGGCTATAAAGCCTCAAATCTCTGCCCTGCCTGACTCCTCACTACCTATGGGTTGTAGTTATTCGCTGGATGACTGGAAAGGGAACACGCTTGCGTGGGCTCCTTATCAGTATGAAGGCAATACTCAACCCAACAACCTTCTTATGAGTATTGACGGAGTGGTCCGAGAGCTGCCGATCAACTCCCGTAGTGAAAATCACATTTCTGCATTCGACGGTAGATACTACGTGGATATTCGAACGCCAAGTTGGAAACGAGTTGGAAGTGAGCTTTCCCATGCTCGGGCTATCCTTCTGCTGAGAAACACAAGAGCTTACATTGAGACAAACATTGTAGTAAGAGCATCCCAGGGATGCTGAATGGCAGTGCTTGGAGTTCTAACGCCATCCAACACGGCCATACACCTGATCCGCCACCACAGAGTAAGGTATCCTTGCGAGTCACTTTCCCTGCAGTTCTTTGCGGCCAGGTGATGGCCAGCGTTGGGATGACCTGAGCCTGGGCCAAGAGGAACAGATCTGGCGAGGCCGCATCTTTTATGGTACAATAGATTGTACGGCTCGTGGCTTGGGAACTCACCCTGTCCTTCGAGTCGTCTTCTTCCGTTCTCAAGGAGGGAGGGAGCCAGTGAGAGAGTAGTTGCTTGACTTGAGCCGAGGTGATCGCAAGGCTATAGGGTGCGACATTAAAACAGCACAATTTGGCTGGCCTATTGGAATGCCTTTGATTCGGAAGCTTGAGCCTGGCTTATGGGAGGTGCGATCGGC
>JBJTUJ010000104.1:0-17640 GCA_046080685.1 Cyanobium sp.
GGCCCGGATCTGGATGTCGCTGGCCTGGCCGCGGGCGCCGCTGCGGGGCTGGTGCAGCACGATCGAGGCATGGGGCAGGGCAGCCCGCTGGCCCTTGGTGCCGGCGCTGAGGATCATGGCGGCACTGCCCATGGCCTGGCCGATGCAGATGGTGTGCACCGGGGGCTTCACGTAGCGAATCGTGTCGCAGATGGCGAAGGCTTCGGTTTCGAAGCCGATGGCATCACCCGTGTACAAGCTGGTGCCGGTGGAGTTGATGTAGAAGAAGATCGGCTTCTCGGGATTATCAAATTCCAGAAAAAGCAGCTGGGCGATGATCAGCTGGGTCACATCCACGCGCAGCTGGCGCTTGATGTCGTCGTCGGAGAAGAGGGGCATGCCCAGATACACGATTCGCTCCTTCAGCAGCAGCGATTCGAGATCGGGCGGCGGGGTGCGCATCACGGCGGAATCGCCGTAGTAGGGGGCCGATACCGTCATCCGGGCATCACCAGAGCGCACTTGCTGGGAGCCTAGCCGGGCTGGGAGGGCTCCGGACCCCGCGCCGCCACCGGTTTACCCCCCTGCCGGCCGCCCGGTTTGTCGCAGCGGGCGAACACCATCCGGCCGGTGGGGGTCTGCAGGGCACCGGTCACCGTGACCGCCAGCCGGTCGCCGATGCGGTTGCGGGCGTCCTCCACCACCACCATCGTGCCGTCCTCCAGATAGCCCACGCCCTGGTCGGCCTCCTTGCCCTCGCGCACGATTTTGAGCTGCAGGGCATCCCCCGGCTGCACCTCCGGCCGCAGGGCGATCACCAGCTCGCTGAGGTTGAGCACCTTGAGCTCCTGCACCTGCGCCACCTGGGCGAGATTGAAGTCGGCGGTGAGCAGGGTGCCGCCGGTGTCGCCGGTGAGCCGCAGCAGCTTCTCATCGGCGCCGTTGCCCTCGTAGCGGGTGCTGTTCACCACCAGCCGGCGGCCGTAGGTCTCGCGCAACTCGGTGAGCAGCTTCAGGCCGCGGCGGCCCTTGCCGCGTTTCTCGGCATTGCTGGAATCGGCGAGGGCCTGCAGTTCATCGATCACCGCCTGGGCCACGATCACCTGGCCCTCCAGCAGGCCCGAGGCGAGCAGGCCGCGGATGCGGCCGTCGATGATCACGCTGGTGTCGAGGATCTTGGCGCTGGCCGGCTGCAGCACTCCATCGGCCACCAGCAGCGCCTCGGTGCTGGTGGGGCTGAACAGGCGCAGCAGCGTGCGGCCGTGCACCTCGGCGAGGTTGTAGCCGAGCACCCCGAAGAAAACATTGCTCAGCACCGCCGCCAGGGGCTTCACCAGCACCACCTCCCAGGGCAGGGGCAGCAGCAGGATCGGCGCAAGCAGCAGGTTCGCCACCAGCAGGCCGAGGATCAGGCCCACCGCCCGGCTCACCAGCAGGTCGGTGGGCATGCTGCGCACCTGGGCCATCAGGCGCCGGCGCAGCTGCTGGAAGAAGAAGCCGGCGATCAGCCCGAAGAAGGCGCCGAATCCACCCAGCACCGTGCGCAGCCCTTCCGGGTTCGTCACCTGCACCAGCAGCGGTTCCGGCAGCAGATCCACGCCCAGCCAGCCCGTGGCCCCGCCGGAGATCACGAACAGCAGCAGGATGAGGGAGTCCACCATTCCGGGATCCTGTGGCTGCCCATCGCATCAGACCCGCAGCATGACGGATCCGGAGCGGATTGCCAGCGAGGGGTTACCGCCCGTGACGCGGCCCCCCCGCTCCGCCTACCTGCACATCCCCTTCTGCCACCGCCGCTGCTTCTACTGCGATTTCCCCGTGGTTCCCCTCGGTGATCGGGCCGACGGGGCAGGCGGACCCGGATCCGCCTCGATCGGCGCCTACCTGAGCCTGCTGCACCGGGAGATCGCCGCCGCCCCCGCAGGTCCGCCCCTGGCCACCGTGTACCTGGGCGGCGGCACCCCCTCGCTGCTGATTCCCGCCCAGGTGGCCGGGTTGCTGGCGGCCCTGGAGCGGCGGTTCGGCCGGATGAGCGGGGCGGAGGTGACCCTGGAGCTCGATCCGGCCAGCTTCGATCAGCTGCGGCTGGCGGGCTACCTGGAGGCCGGGGTCAACCGGGTGAGCCTGGGCGGCCAGAGCTTCGACGATGCGGTGCTGGCCGGGCTCGGACGCCGCCACCGCGGCGCGGACCTGGAGCAGGCCTGCGCCTGGCTGCGGGCAGCCCACCGGCGCGGCGATCTGGCCAGCTGGAGCCTCGATCTGATCCAGGGGCTGCCAGGCCTGAACCTCGCCCATTGGCACGCTCAGCTGGAGCGGGCGATCGCCGCCGGGGCTCCGCACCTCTCGGTCTACGACCTGATCGTGGAGCCCGGCACGGTGTTCGAGCGGCGCAGTCAGCGGGGCGATCTGGATCTCCCCGACGACGACCTGGCGGCCGATCTGATGGAGCACACCGCCCGGCGGCTCGCCGCCGCGGGCTACGGCCGCTACGAGGTGTCGAACCATGCCCTGCCGGGTCATGCCTCCCGCCACAACCGCGTCTACTGGAGCGGCGTCGGCTGGTGGGGCTTCGGCATGGGGGCAACCTCGGCTCCCTACGGCGCGCGCACGGCCCGGCCGCGCACCCGCGAGGGCTATGCCGCCTGGCTGGCGCAGGGAGCTCCCCAGGAGTCCAGCCACCCTCGGGGCATGCCCGCCGACGAGCGGCTGCTGGTGGGCCTGCGCCGGCGGGAGGGGGTGAACCTGGCGGCCCTGGCCGTGGAGCACGGCCTGGATGCCGCCGCCCTGGAGGGGCTGCGGGCGCAGCTGGCGCCGTTCGAGCGCCGGGGTCTGCTGGTGGTGGAAGGGCCGCGCTGGCGCCTGAGCGATCCCCAGGGGCTGGCCCTCAGCAATGCGGTGCTGAGGGAGCTGCTGGCGTGGTGGGCGTGCGCTGGGCCCGGATCCAGCCCCGCAGAGCCTCCACCGCCAGCCCCCGCCCATCCAGCAGCGGTGGGCTGAAGGGGGGCTGCCGCAGCGTCAGCCCCAGCAGATCGGCGGTGACGCGCACCTGACCGTCGCAGGCATCGCCGGCGCCGATCCCGATCACCGGGATCACCAGTCGCCCGCTCAGCTCGGTGGCCAGCTCGCCCGGGATGTGCTCCAGCACCAGGGCGAAGCAGCCCGCGGCCTCCAGGGCGAGGGCCTGGCGGCGCAGCCGGTTCTGGCTCACCGGGTCGCCAGCCTGGCGCCGGTAGCCGAGCCGGTGCACCGACTGGGGGGTCAGCCCCAGGTGGCCCATCACCGGGATGCCGGCCCGCACCAGCCGGTCGATCACCGCCACGGTCTCCGGTTCGGCGCCCTCGAGCTTCACGGCCGCGGCAGCCGTCTCCTTGAGCACCCTCCCCGCGGCCGCCACCGCCTCATCCGGGCTGCACTGATAGCTGAGGAAGGGCAGGTCGCAGATGATCAGCGGCCGGCCGTTGGCGCTGGCGCTGCGAGCCGCCTCCAGACCCCGCGCCACCGCCCGGGTGTGGTGGAGCATCTCGTCGAGCGTCACCGGCAGGGTGGTGGCGTGGCCGAGCACGACCATCGCCAGGGAGTCGCCCACCAGCACCGCATCGGCGCCCGCCTCGGCCACCACCGCCGCCGACAGGGCATCCCAGGCGGTGAGCACTGTGATCGGCAGCCCGGCCTGCTTGCGCAGCTGGAGATCGGCGGGGCGCTGGGGCACGGACCGGGATCGCGGCTGGTGCATTGCTAGCATCCGGACGACTCGGACCCACGCGGCCCCGACGCCCAAACCTGGTCAGGACCGGAAGGGAGCAGCCACACGGGATGCTCAGGGCAGGCGTGGAATCCGGGTCACCACCTTCAACCCCGACTGACGTCGGACAAGCTCTGCGGCGCAGACGCACAACCAGGTCTGCGGCGCAGACGCACGACGAGAGGGGCGGCACTGAGACCGAACGAGGGTCGCCAGCTGATGCCGGGAGATCAACGATCCCCGGACAGCACAGGGTTTGCTTCGGTCCAGGGATCAGTCGTCGATCCGGCCCTGCCGGTTCAGCAGGAAGGGGGGAATCATCGCTCCCCGCTCTTCCGTGCCGGCCTGGGGGGTGAAGGGGCTGGCGAAGGAGGTGGCTGCTGCCGGCCTGCCGAGGTCGTGGGTGCCCTGGCCCTCGAAGCCGGTGGCGATCACGGTCACGTGGATCTCGCCGTCGAGGCTTTCATCCACCACGGCGCCCACGATGATGTTGGCGTCGGGGTCCACCGAGTCGTAGATCACCTCGGAGGCCGTGGTCATGTCCTCGAGGGTCATGTCCTTGCCGCCGCTGATGTTGATCACGCAGCCGCGGGCCCCTTCGATGCGAGCTGACTCCAGCAGGGTGCTGCTGATCGCCGCCTGGGCGGCCTCGCTGGCGCGGGAGCGGCCCGAGCCCACGCCGATGCCGAGCAGGGCGGTGCCCGCATCGGCCATCACCGAACGCACGTCGGCGAAGTCGACGTTCACCAGGCCCGGCTTGGTGATGATGTCGGTGATGCCCTTGACGGCCATGCGCAGCACGTCGTCGGCGGCGCGGAAGGCATCCTGCAGGGGAGCGCCGGCGATCGCGTCGCGCAGGCGGTCGTTGGGGATCACGATCAGGGTGTCCACGTGCTCCGCCAGCCGGGCGATGCCCTCCTCGGCCTGGCGGAGGCGGCGACGGCCCTCGAAGCCGAAGGGCTTGGTGACGATGCCCACGGTGAGGGCGCCGCATTCCTTGGCCACCTCCGCAAGGATCGGAGCCGCACCGGTTCCGGTGCCGCCCCCCATGCCGGCGGCGATGAACACCAGATCTGCCCCTTCCAGCGACTGCTGCAGATCTGCGCGCGACTCCTCGGCCGCCTTCTGGCCGATCACCGGATTGCCCCCGGCGCCGAGGCCGCGGGTGAGCTTCTGGCCCAGCTGGATCCGCTGGCGGGCCGCCGACTGCAACAGGGCCTGGGCATCGGTGTTGAGTACCCGGTAGCCAACCCCCTGGAGATCGGCGGCGATCATCCGGTTGACGGCGTTGCTGCCGCCGCCGCCGACGCCGATCACCTCAATCCTCGCCGACTGGCTGGGGACAATGCCATTGGGGCTCGCCGATGTCTGACTCATGTCGCTGTTCTCCTGCAAGGGCGTGAGATCCACGGGGAAGGAAGAGGCCGGTTCGCTCGCCATTGCGGGAGGGACGGGAATGCCGTTGATCTGCGGCTGCATTATGTAGGGGGCCGAGACCCTGGACCCGGAAGAGACACAGCTTGACCCCGATCGCCTCTGAGGGCAATGGCCTGTGTGGGTTGGCTGTCCGCTGCTGGCCTACTGGCCGCCGCGCGGAGGGCCTGCGAGCGATGGTCCGCTCGGCGCGTTGCCCCCGCCGGGAAGACTCATCTCGGGTTGTTCGGGATCGCTCAGGTCGATCAGCCGCGGCGTCCGCCCCCCCAGCCTGGCGGGCAGGGTGGCCAGCAGATGGCCGGCCACCTCCAGGCGCCGGTCGAGCTGGTTGTCGGACGGGCCCAGGCGCATCCGGCCCAGGGAGCCGGTGACCAGCCAGAGGCTGCCGTCGGGTTCGAAGCGCACCTCCTGCAGGCTGGGACCGAGCTTCTCCCGCCGGGCCAGCACACGGGCCAGGGTGGGGTGGTGGCGTTCCGTCCAGCCCACCACCTTCAGGGTCAGATCCCCCTTGGTCTTCACCCCGTCGTGCTGGCGGGTGCTGATCCAGCTGCCCACCCGGTCGATGTAGCCCTGCTCCGGGCCCTGGGGGGTGCGGCGCTCGGCCCGGGCCACCGCTTCCCGGTCCACCAGTTCCACCCGCAGCCGGGGCGGAAGGATCGAGCGGCTCACCTGCACCCGCTCCACCGGCAGCGCCTGGGACAGGCTGGTGCCCAGCTCCCTTGGCTGCAGCGTCAGCAGGGGGTGGGGGAAGCGGAGGCCGGCGGCCTGGATCACCTGGTCGCGACTCACCAGCTGACTGCCCACCACCTCCACCTGGGAGGCATCGCGGAGGTTCCAGCCCTGCTTGAGCAGCACCCAGCCCAGACCGGCGGAGATGGCACTGAAGGCGACCAGCTGCCAGAGCTGGCGAAGCTGCTCGGCCCGCCGCTGCTGCCTCAGCTGCTTGCGCCGGGCGGCACCGGGGGGAAGGGGGGAGCTGGTCACAGTTCGCAGCGGGAGCGGGCCATCAGTTCATCGATCCAGCGCCGGGCCCGCTGGGCATCGGAGAAGGGCAGGTCCTTCTGGAGCCCGCCACCCACCAGCCGCAGCCGGCAGGCTCCTTGGCTCTCCTCGGTGAGCGGGGCCTCACCGGAGCCCAGGGACAGCAGCTCCACCAGCTCCAGCTGCTTGATCACGAAGCTGTCCACCGGCTGGAAGCTGCCGGCCTCGAACCGGCACCAGCTGAGCACCCCGTCCACCAGGCGGGCGGCGCCGCAGCCGTCGAGCTTGGCCAGTTCGGCGCCCTCCGCCCAGGCACGGAACAGCTGCTGGCGGCGACGCTCCAGCCAGCCCAGTGCCGTGAGCAGCACGAACACCAGCAGCAAGGGGATCCAGAGCAGCCCATGACTCATGCCGCGCCAACTCCTGCGGAGGTTCGATCCAGGGATTCTCTCGCCTCCTGCACCAGTTGGTGCACGAGTTGCTCGCGCGTCACCCCGCTCGCCTCCCACAGCATCGGGTACATGCTCTGGGGGGTGAAGCCCGGCAGGGTGTTGATCTCGTTGAGCCAGAGGGCGCCGCTGGCCTCCTCATAAAAGAAGTCGACCCGCGACAGGCCGCTGGCTCCCACCGCCCGGCAGGCCTCGATCGCCATCCCGCGCGCCTGCTCGGCCAGCTCCGAGGGCACCACGGCGGGGATGACGGTGTGGCTCAGTCCTTCGCTGTACTTGGTGGTGTAGTCGTACCAGTCGGCATCGAAACGGATCTCGCCCAGCACCGAGGCCTGCAGGCTGTGGGTGCCGAGCACGGCGCATTCCAGCTCCCGGGCCTTGACCCCCTGCTCCACCACCAGGCGGGGATCCAGGGCGGCGGCGGTGTGCAGCCCGGTCATCAGGGAGCTGCGGTCGGTGGCCTTGCTGATGCCCACCGAGGAGCCCATGTTGGCCGGCTTGACGAAGCAGGGGTAGCCCAGCCGGGCCTCCAGCCGATCGAGCAGGCCCTCGGCATCACCGGCCAGTTCCGCCGCCCCGACGCAGAGATAAGGCACCTGGGGCATGCCGGCGGCGGCGAAGGCCGCCTGCATCGCCTGCTTGTCCATGCCCACCGCCGACCCCAGCACGCCGGACCCCACGAACGGCACCTGCATCAGGGTGAACAGCCCCTGGATCGTGCCGTCCTCGCCGTTGGGGCCATGCAGCACCGGGAACCACACCTCCACCTCCAGCGCTCCCTCGGGGAAGCCGCGGAAGCCGCTCGGGCCGGGATCGGCCGCCAGGCTGCCCGGTTCCGGTGGGGTGCCCTGCTCCAGCACCGCTGCCGCCACCTCGGGGGGCCACCAGCGGCCCTGGCGGTCGATGTAGAAGCAGCCCACCCGGTAGCGCTCGCCGTTGGCGCCGGATCGCAGGGCCGCCAGCACGGTGGCCGCGGAGCGGATCGACACCGCATGTTCATCAGAAGCGCCTCCGAACAGCAGGCCCACCAGGGTGGGGGAGGGGCGGCTGCTCATTGGGCGAGCGTTGGGTTCAGGCGCCAAACGGTATCAGTGATCCGCCCGGTGGCCAGGGGCCTTGCCGGTTCGCCGTGCTGGTGCTCGGTGCCGCGGCTCAGCGCTGGAACAGGCCGAACCCCCCCAGCACCGCAGCGACCGCCATCATTCCGAGGGGCGAGATCCGGGTGCGCAGCACCAGGATGCACGACAGCAGCGACACCACCAGGGCGGCCGGGTTGGGATCCGAGAGGTGCAGGATCTTCAGACCCACGGCGAACAGCACGCCCAGGGTGATCGGCCCCATCCCCCGCTCGAAGGCCCGGCGCCAGGGGGAGTCGCGGAAGCGGTTCCAGCCCAGGCAGGCCACCACCACCAGCAGGGTGGAGGGCAGCAGGATCGCCACCTCGGCGCCGCAGGCCGACAGCAGGGCCCAGAGCGGCCCCTCCTTCCAGGCGGCGGCCATCCCCAGCAGCCCCACCAGCATCGAGCTGGGGCCGGGCGCCGCCTCCGCCAGGGCGTAGAGATCGGCGAACTGGCCGGAGCTCAGCCAGCAGAACTCGTCAACGCTGATGTGGTGGTATTCGGTGAGCAGGGTGTTGCCGCCGCCGATCGAGAACAGCGACAGGCCAAGGAAGGTGCCCAGCACCCGCAGCAGCTGGCCCAGATCGCTCAGGCGGGTCGGCGTGCAGGTGGCGGCGAGCACGCCCAGCAGGGAGAGCGGGATCACGGCCGGTTGCCCTCTTCCGCCTGCCTGGGCCAGTACCAGGCCATCGCCAGGGGAGAGAGCACCAGCAGCAAGGGCACGAGCCGCACATGGAACACGGTCATCGCCACGACCACGCCGGCCGCCAGGCCCAGGGCCACCGGATCCGCCCGGTAGTCGGGGAGGATCTTGAACCCCATCGACAGGGCCAGGCCCGCCGCCACGGCCACCATGCCGTCGAGCACCCGGTCGACCAGGGGCAGGCTCTGGAAGCTGAGATAGACCATGCCCAGCCCCATCAGCAGGGCGAAGGGGACCAGCAGCATGCCGGCCAGGGCCACCAGGGCCCCGGGAAGGCCCTGCAGGAAGGTGCCGATGTAGACGGCCATGTTGATCTGATTCGGGCCCGGCAGCAGCCGGGCCACGGTGTAGCCGGTGAGGAAGTCTTCGTTGGTCATCCAGCGCCGCCGCTCCACGACGATCCGCTGGCTCCAGACCGACAGACCGCCTCCGAAGGAGGAGAGCGCCACCTGCAGCATGCCGGTGAACAGCTGCGGCAGGGAGGGTGGCGGCGAGGCCGGCGGCGGCTGCTGTGGTGCGGGGGCGGGAGCGAGGAGGTCGGCCATTCAGTCGTGCACGAAGTGGGGATCCGGCGGCAGCTCCCCCTCCTCGTGCTGGCTGGGATCGAGGGGGTCGGGGGTGTGGTAGCGGCGGGCCTTCTTCCAGTCGTGCTCGAAGGTCTGCCGCAGGCGTTCCACCACGGCGGGCGCCGCGGTCTCGATGCCGAGCTCGCGGCGCAGATCGAAGGCGCTGCGGTCGATGTTCATCGAGCCGGTGAGGGCATACTCCCCATCGACCAGGATCAGCTTGGCGTGCATCTTGAGGTGCTTCTGCCGGCGCACCTTCACGCCGAAGCGCTCCATCACCCGCAGCGACGAGAAGGTGTCGTAGATGTCCCAGTCGCTGATGCCGTGCTTGCCGCCGCACAGCACCCGCACCTTCACGCCTCGCTCCCGGGCGCAGATGATGCGCTCGAGGATCACCGCATCCACGAACTTGGGATGCTGGATCCAGAGGCTGCGGCGGGCGGTGTCGATCACCCGGGCCATCTGGCCGCGGCTGTGGGCGCTGCTCCAGACCAGGCCCACCCCCAGATCGGGCTCGAAGAAGGTGCGGTGCCAGTCGGCCTCGAAGCCGGCCGCCACCTGCCGCACCACCGCCGGGTCGTGGCTGACGACCCCGTAGTCACGGGTTGCGCTGAAGTATTTATCGGCCAGGTTGAAGGTGGCCACCAGGGCGGCCTGCCGATCGATCACCATCGACTTCTCGTGGGTGACCGGGAATGACTCGCTCGTCCAGATGGTGGCGATGCCCCAGGCCTGCAGCCGTGCATAGGTGTCATCGTTCCAGCGATCGCCGCCGGAGGTGTGGGGGTTGAGCATCACCCGCACCTCCACCCCCCGCGCCTGGGCGTTGCGCAGGGCCTCGAGCACGGCCTCGGAACTGAGCTTGAACTGCTTGATCAGCAGCTGGCTGTGGGCCTGGTCCACCAGGGCCAGGACCGACGCGGCGCCGTCCTCCGGCATGACCAGCAGCTGCTGGGGGGGATGGGGCTCGGTGACCATGGCCAATTGAATCGCCTGGAACTCTAGGCAGGAGCGGCGATGCCCCTGAGCGAGCAGGCACTCGCGGAAGCGGTCGAGGATGCGGCCGTCGCGCTCGTCCGTGTACCCCGGTTCATCGTCCACAGCACCTCGACATCGCCCGCAGCACCTCGTTGTCGCAGCGCTCAATGGGGATGCGGAAGACCTCGCAGATCTTCGGCAGTTCGGCAAAGGAGACAACCTGCCGAAGCTGATGTGGCGGGGTAGCGGTGAGGGTGTGGCGGCGGCGTCCCGAGGGGGTGATGCTCGGCACGTCGCGGCCGCAGGCATCGATGGACAGGCCCTCCATCCACAGCCGGAGGACCTCGGGCCGGCAGCTGGCTGCTCACCGATCAGGTGCGCGAGGCCTGCGCTCCTGTGATTTCAGTGGTGGAAGAGCAACTGGAGGGGTGCTGCCGGCGGGATGGCAACCAGCCAGGTGCGACTCGGCAGGTCTGTCGAAGCGCTGCAGTGTGTGGTTGCAGCGTTAATGAGAGGGTGAATCTGGAGCCGTTGACCATCAACCTGGTGGTTCACGGCGCGCTGCCCCCGTGCGTGAGGGTGGTGACGTCACCGGCAATTCCGATTGCTAAAGAGCGGGTGGTGACCGGAACCGAGCGCCTCGTGGATAAGGAGGTGCGCAGCCGCTGCAAACCGAGTGAATCCCGTGATGGCATCGCCGTCGTCCTGCTCAGGAACGTGGGAAAGCGAAGCGGCCCGATAGCAGCGGTCAACTCCGCCGCTGCAGCCCCGCCCACCTGCCGATTTTGTCAAATCCGTTTCGAGGATAGTAGGTTAAAATCCCGTCAAGAGTGCAGCCGCTGCCGAACGCCATGCTCACCAGAATCGGTCGCAAATTCGGCGTTCAGTCCAAGTTTCTGGCACTTGTGCTCTTTGCCAGCTTGGCCAGCCTGCTGCTCACCGGCTTTGTGAGCTTCGGCATCGCCCGCCATCTGCTCACCGAGGCGGGCTACAACCAGCTGATCGGTCTGCGCAATGCCAGGGCGGAGGCCGTGATTGATCACTTCAAGAAACTGGAGGATCATGTGCTCACGATGTCGGAAGCACAGATGACGGTGAGCGCGATCAAGGAGTTCTCTCCTGCTTTCGCTCAGCTTCCGGATATCAACCCAATCCAGAAGAAGAAACTCGAGGAGTATTATCTTAATGAATTCCTGCCGAAGCTGAAAAAGAACATCGCCGGCGACCCACAGCTGCCTACCTATTTCCCAACATTTCCGCAGGGGCGATACGTTAAGTATCACTATATTGCCGCCAATCCCTACCCCAACACCACCCGTCGGCTTCTCGATGACGCCGGCGACGGCAGCAGGTGGAGCGCCATCCACAAGAAATATCACCCCCGTTTCCGCCGCATCGCCTCTCTATTCGGCTATGAGGACATCATGTTGGTGGACATCAAGACAGGCAAGGTCGTCTACTCCATCGCCAAGGAATCCGACCTGGGCGCCGATCTTGTCAATGGTCCTTTCTCTGATACGTCTGCTGCCCAGGTCTTCCGGGAAGTGAGGAAGTCGCGAGACCCCAATTTTGTTGTCCAAAGCGATCTCGAGCACTACAAGCCAGGCTTTGGTGTGCCAACGAGCTTTGTTGGCACCACGGTGTTCGACGGCGACGACTTCATCGGCGCCCTGCTCTTCAAGCTGGATTACCGAGACCTGGATGACACCATGACCAGCAATCGTCGCTGGTCCGATGTGGGCCTGGGCAAGAGTGGCGAAACCTATCTGGTGGGCAGGGATTCTCTGCTGCGCTCTTCGCCGAGGGGGTTCCTGGAGAATTCCGGCCAGTTTCTTTCCGTGCTCAAGGGGCGAGGCTTTCCCGCCGAGAGGATCACCCAGATCAAGACATCCGGCAGTCCGCTGCTGATTCAGGAGGTGCGCACCGAAGGGGCGCGGCGGGCTCTGGATGGGAAGACCGGCACGGCGGCCTACGACGACTATCGCGGAGTGCCGGTGATCGGCGCCTACCAGCCGATCAAGCTCGGTCCCTTCCACTGGGCCCTGCTGGCGGAGATCGATCAGGCCGAACTGTTCACCGGCGTCCAGCACCTGGCGCGGGTGTTGCTGCTGGTGGGTGCGCTGCTGATCCCCCTGCTCACCCTGCTGGCGCTCACCCTGGCCCGCAGCTTCGTCAGACCCATCCGCCGGCTGATGAGTGCCACCGATGAGATCGCCGCCGGCCACACCGACGTGCAGGTGAGCGTCACCTCCGACGACGAGTTCGGTGAACTCTCCACGTCCTTCAACAAGATGGCCGACCAGCTGGCGAGCCGGGAGCGCTCGATCCAGAGCCAGCTGGCGGAAAACGACCGGCTGCTGCTGAGCATTCTGCCCGCCAAGACCGCTGAACGTCTCAAGCGTGGCGAGAAGACCATCGCCGACAGCCACCCCAGCGTCACCGTGCTCTTCGCCGAGATCGAGGGCCTCAACATCCTCTCCCTCAAGATGGCGCCGGAGCAGACCATCCTGCTGCTCAATGAGCTGATCGGTGCCTTCGATGAGGCCGCCGAGCGCCTGGGCATGGAGAAGCTGCGCAGCGTGGGCTCGAGCTATTTGGCGGTCTGCGGCCTCACGGTTCCCCGGGTGGATCATGAGCGCCGCGCCCTCGACTTCGGCCTGGAGATGCTCCGCATCACCGCCCGCCTCAACCAGAAGCGAGGCGTGACGCTCGCCCTGGCGGTGGGCATCCATTCCGGATCCGTTTCGGCCGGCGTGGTGGGCAGCAGCCGCTTCTACTACGACGTGTGGGGCGAGACCATCACCATCGCCCGCGCCATCGGCGCCGGCGCCCCGCAGGATGTGATCCAGGTGAGTGAGCCGGTGGTGGTTGCCCTCAGCGGTCTCTATGCGTTCGATCGCGTGTCTCCCATCACCTTGAAGGGCCAGGGCGAACTGCCGGTCTGGCAGGTGAAGCCACCGCTGGAAACTTCCGCGGACACCGCCGAAGGCGACGGCGCTGGAGCGGAGCCGGCGCCCTCCCTTTCCCTGGACGGCACAAGCTCATGAGCATGCCCCTGATCCTGGCCGCCGCCCAGGGCGGCGCCCCATCCCCTGCCCATGCCGCCGCGGTGACCATCCCGGCAACGGTGTCTTCCGCCAACCAGATCGGCTGGGTGAGCACCCTGGTGTTCGGCTTCCCGCTGGCGATGCTGTTGCTCGGTGAGGCCATTCGCTGGCTGCAGCGCCGCCGTCTGCCCTACGCCCCGGCGCTGGGCAACCTGCGCAACCTGCTGCTTCCCTCGCTCGCCCTGCTGGTGCTGCTGTGGAAGGTGATCGGTCTGCCGCGCACCGGCACGCCGGTGCGCCTGGCGGAAACCCTGGCATGGATCAGCTTCATCTACACCGCCCTCACCCTGCTCAAGGGCGTTCTGTTCGAGGACGCACCGCCGGGCAGCTGGCAGGCCAAGGTGCCCCGGCTGGTGAGCAACCTGGTCAACTCCGTGCTGGTGCTGGTGGGATGCTCGATCGTGCTCTCTACCGTGTGGGGGGCCGATCTCGGCAGCTTCCTCACCGCCCTGGGCGTGGGATCGCTGGTGCTTGGCCTCGCCCTGCAGGACAGCCTCGGCAACATCTTCTCGGGGGTGGCGCTGCTGGCCGAGCAGCCGATCTCCCTGGGGGACTGGATCGAGATCGGGGACAACCAGGGACGCGTGGTGGAAGTGAACTGGCGGGCCGTGCACCTGCTCACGCCAGCCGATGTGCTGCTGATCGTTCCCAACTCCGAACTGGGCAAGACCAGCTTCAAGAACTTCAGCCGTCCCACGCCTTCCTTCCTGGTCGCGGTGACCGTCGGCTTCTCCTACGACGATCCACCCAACCGGGTTCGGCAACTGCTGCAGCAGACGATCCTGGAGGTGGAGGGTGTGGAAACCAACCCCCCGCCGGAGGTGAACGTGCTGAGCTACGGCGATTTCGCCATCACCTACGAGGTGGAGTTCCGCTGCAGCGATCGCGACCAGGGGGAGGCGAGTCGCAAGGATTTCCTGGCCCGCCTCTGGTACATGGCCCGCCGCCACTGCCTCACCATTCCCTATCCGATCCAGAGCGAGGTGCCCTACACCCCTGCGGTTCCGAGCAAGCGACAGGCCGCGGAGGAAAGGCTGCGGGTGCTGCGCGACAGCTCCTGCTTCGCCGTGCTGCCGCCCCTGCTGCTGCAGGAGATCGCAGCGGCCTGCGAGGAGCGTGACTACGCGGCCGGTGAGGTTGTGGTCGACCGGGGCAGGCCCCTTTACGGGCTCTATCTGATTCTTGAGGGCGAGGCGGAACTGCTGGTGCTGGATGCCCGGGGCAGGAGCCGCATCCTCGGCGTGCTCACCAAGGGAGAGGTGTTCGGCGAGCGCGCTTCCCTGCTGCACGAACGCATCTCCGACAGCACCGTGCGGGCGAGTGAGGATCTTCGGGTTCTGGTGATCGAGGCCGAACGACTGCAGCGGGCGCTGGAGCGCCATCCCCGCCTCGCTCAGGATCTCGGGCAGGTGATGGAGATCCGTCACCGCGCCATGGAGAGCCTCGATCGGGACGCGCGGGTCGCCGCTGAGAGCCAGCCTCAGGGTTTGGCCCCGGGCTGAACGGCCGCTCGCCGTTCTAAGTCGGTTCGGCCCTGCCGCTCAAGGAGAAGGCCCTGATCTCCTCGATGTGCACCTTCACAAGATCGCCGGCCCGGAAGCTGCCTCCCCGGCCATCGCCGGCAGAGAAGAACGTGAGCCGGTTCGTGCGCGTGCGACCCATCACCTGGGCAGGGTCCTTCGGGTTGCCCCCCTCCACCAGAACCTCCTCGACGCGCCCCAGATAGCGGGCGCTGCGCTCGCGGGCGGTGCGCTCCACCAGGGCGTTGAGTTCCTGCAGCCGCTCCACCTTCACGCTTTCGCTCAGCTGGTCGGGCCAGTCGGCAGCCGGGGTGTTCGGGCGCGGCGAATAGGCGGCGGTGTTCACCTGGTCGAAGCCGATCGCCTCGATCAGGGCCAGGGTGCGCCGGTACTGGGCGTCGGTTTCTCCCGGGAAGGCCACGATCACGTCGGCGCTGATGGCCGCATCGGGCATGCGCTCACGGATGCGGTCGATGATGCGGCGGTAGCGCTCCACCGTGTAGCCCCGGGCCATCGCTCGCAGCACCTCGTCGTCGCCGCTCTGGAAGGGGATGTGGAAGTGCTCGCACACCTTGGGCAGGTCGGCGCAGGCATCGATCAGCCGCTCGGTGAAGTAGCGCGGGTGGCTGGTGGCGAAGCGGATCCGCTCGATCCCCGCCACGTCGTGCACGCCGTGCAGCAGATCGGTGAGGGTGTGGCGGCGGCGCCCCTCGGGGGTGATGCCCGGCAGGTCGCGGCCGTAGGCGTCGATGTTCTGTCCGAGCAGGGTGATCTCCCTGTAGCCCTGGGCGGCCAGCCCCTCCATCTCCAGGCGGATGGCCTCGGGCAGGCGGCTCTGCTCCCGGCCCCGAACCGAGGGCACCACGCAGTAGGTGCAGCGCTCGTTGCAGCCGTAGATCACGTTCACCCAGGCGCAGACGCTGCTGTCGCGCCGGGCGGTGGTGATGTCCTCGAGGATGTGGTGCTCCTCGGTGGCCACCACCTGCTGGCCCTGCTCCACCCGCTCCAGCAGGGTGTCGAGCCGGTTGGCGTGCTGCGGCCCCATCACCAGATCGAGTTCGGGCACGCGCCGCAGCAGCGATTCGCCCTCCTGCTGGGCCACACAGCCCGCCACCACCAGGGTGAGGTGGGGGTTGGCGCGCTTGCGCTGGGCCTGGCGCCCCAGGTAGCTGTACACCTTCTGCTGCGCGTTGTCGCGGATCGTGCAGGTGTTGTAGAGCACCAGATCCGCCTCGAACTCCCCCGCCGCGGCGCGGTAGCCCATGGTTTCCAGGATTCCGGCCATGCGCTCGGAATCCGCCTTGTTCATCTGGCAGCCGAAGGTGGTGATCCAGTAGCTGCCGCGCTCCGGGGCGGGAGTCCCCTGGGTGGGGAGCGGGGAAAGGGTTGCCGTCATTCCATCCAGTTTCCGCCATCACCGCCGCCGCGGTGGTGATGGCGGAAACTGGCCACCGGCGCCCGGCGCTGGCAGGCTGGATCCATGCACTGCCGGCTTCACCGCTTCCCGCTCACCAAGGCCGTGCCGCTGGCGATCAGCCGAGGCACCACCGCTGCGGTGGAGCACCTGCTGTTGGCGATCGAGCACGAGGGGATCATCGGCATCGGCGAGACCGGCGGCTTCGACACCGGCCACCGTTGCTTCACCACGGATGCGGTGGCCGATGAGCTCTCTGCCATGGCGCCCCGGCTGGCGGAGCTGAGCCCGGAACCGCTGCAGAACCTGGAACCCCTGCTGGCGGACTTGTCGCCGCCGGCCCGCTGCGGGCTGGATCTGGCGCTGCACGACTGGTGGGGCAAGCGTCTGGGGCAGCCGCTCGGGCGGCTCTGGGGTCTGGATCCCGCCGCCTCGATGCCCACGAGCGTCACCCTCGGCCTCGGTTCGGTGGAGACGGTGCTGGCGCGGCTGGAGCGCTGGTGGGCCCAGCTGCCCGCCACCCGCATCAAGCTCAAGCTCGGCAGTCCCGACGGGGCCGACCACGACCGGGCCCTGGTGGAGGCCGTGGCCGCCGCCCTCCAGCGCCATCAGGCCACCACCGGTATCGCGTGCGAACTGCAGGTGGATGCCAATGGCGGCTGGGATCTGGAGCGGGCCCGCGCCATGCTCGGCTTGCTGGCGGAGCGGCGGGTGGTGCTGGTGGAGCAGCCCCTGCCGCCCCGGGAGGATCCCGACGCCGACTGCGCCGGCTTTGCCGCCCTCGACCTCGACTGCCCGATGGCGCTGGTGGCGGACGAAAGCTGCTGGGATCTGGACGACCTGCTCCGGCTGGCGCCCCATGTCGATGGGGTGAACATCAAGCTGCTCAAGAGCGGCGGGCTGGCGGAGGCCCTGCTGATGGCCCGCACGGCCCGCCGGCTGGGGCTGTCGGTGATGCTCGGCTGCTACTCCGATGCGGCCCTGCTCAACGGGGCCGCCGCCCAGTTGCTGCCGCTGGTCGACTGGCCGGATATCGACAGCCATCTCAACCTGCTCAACGACCCCTTCCGCGGCCCCGTCCTGGCGGGGGATCGCCTGCTTCCCGGCGTGGGCCCCGGCCTGGGGGTGGCAGTGGAGGGGCTGCCTTGCTGACGGACCGCCACCGGGTGGTGCTGCTCCAGCACGGGGGGCTCGACGACATGCGCGGCAAGACCGGCCTCGCCCTGCTGCGCTACCGCCGCGGGCCGGTGGTGGCCGTGATCGATCCGGCCCACGCCGGCGAGTCCCTGCGCCAGGTCTGTGGCATCGACCGGGACGTGGCGGTGGTGGCCTCCATGGCGGAGGCCCTCGAGCGCCGGCCCGAGGTGGCGGTCGTCGGTCTGGCCCCCTCGGGGGGGCGGCTGCCGCCGGAGATGAGGGCCGACATCGCCGCGGGTCTGCGGGCGGGCCTGTCGCTGGCCAGTGGGCTGCACAGCCGGCTGGGGGAGGATCCGGAGCTGGCTGCCCTGCGCCGGCCGGAGGCCTGGATCTGGGATCTGCGTCGGGAGCCGGACGACCCGCTGGTGGGTTCGGGCCGGGCCGCGTCCCTGCCCTGCCACCGGGTGCTGGCGGTGGGGTCGGACATGTCGGTGGGCAAGATGAGCGCCTGC
>JBJTUJ010000105.1:0-3191 GCA_046080685.1 Cyanobium sp.
GGTTGCATGGTCGTCGCTTGGGCCCCCAGGTGGACGGGGCAAACCGAGCGGACTTCTTTGCTGACAGTGGGGGACCATCGGACTTGCAGGGCACCAGCAGGAGCCCCGCCGGCTGGAGGGGCCGGCCTCAGAAAGGCACCAACACCTCCAGCGCTCCATAAGCAGCCAAGGGCGGATTAGCTGACTGCTGCTCAACGAGCACCTGGGCCGCCAGCCAGCTCAGACAGCCGGGGATAGCGCTCACTGCAGAACGCCAGATCCCGTAGCGATTGCCAAGAGAAGCGCTGAAGACGGGCTTTGCGGGACAGAGAAGCCATGGGAGGGACTCCGCGGTGGACCCCTCAGCCGGCGGCGGGCTCGTATCACCCTTGAGGCGCCCCCCGGCCATGAGGAGGGCCGGAGCGGAGACCAGACCAACCGGAACTGACCGTCAGCCTCCGGGGCCTTGACTCCTGCTGGCTCCATGCAACACCAACAATGCCGGAGCCCCCTGCGGGGCCCCGGCGAGAGGCCGAGGCCTCAGAGCACAGCCACCATGCCGATGTGGCGCGCCTGCAGCTGGCGGGCGACGGCCTGCGCCCTGTGCACGGGCATGAAGCGGGGCTTCTGAACCGGCTGGCCCTGCCGGCCGAAGTGCAAGCAAAGGCGGGAAATCGAGGCGGCCTGGCTGGAACCCGGATGCACCAGGACCATGACGCGGCGGATGGGGCAGCTGAGAGGAGCGGAGACCATGGGAGGAAGGGCGAGGAACACCGGCTCCCAACGCCCCACCGCAGCGGCCGGGCCAGGGCCGCGCAGCGGCTTGCGTCAGCCCTTGCGCGCGCCGAGGTGGATGGGGCAGTGCTGGTGTGGTGCTCGTCTCTGCCAGGTCTCAGCCCGCGCTGCCCCTGCCGTTCATGCGTCCGTGCGGCTCGGGTCAGCCACCGCCTGGGTCGGAGCTGACCGCCGTAACACAGGGACGGGCCAGAGGCTTTCGATGTTCCCGCGCCCGTGTTCAGGGATAAGGCCCTCGGAGCCAACCGGATGCACAGCATCGCGGCCGCATCGGCCTGGAGGACAGAACAGGCATCGCGAGCTGCTGGGCTATCCATACGATCGGCAACCTGAGGGATCACGCGCGGGCGATCCCTTCAGGTCCATGTCCACGATGTCAGCCGATAGGGGTCCGGTGTCCGCCAGGCCTGCCACCACACCACGGCCTGCGCCGGCTTCTGCCGGTCATTCAGCGCCACGGTCAACCGGAGGCGGTAGTTGATGCCGGCCACGATCTGCTGCTCGGCCGCATCGATGCGGACCAGGCGCAGCCGGACGGACGAATCGCCCGTTGCTGCCTGCACCAGCTTCTCTTGCGTCGCGATCGCAAACTCCGCCACCTGCACCACCTCTTTGCTGCTGGTGGATACAGGCCCAGAGGCTCCGGCCCGCGAGGGCGGCGGTGGCCCGCCGAACGCAGCTGAAGCGGCCAGAAAAGCAAGGCCGATCAGGGAAACGGCGGACCAAGCCGTGGAGGCCATGACCGGCAGGGTGGGGCGCTCCGCTCCGCCGATCCGCCGACTCAGACGGCGATCGGCAACTGGGTCTTCACCGGCTCCGCCAGAAGACGCGCCATGCCGCTCGGGTCCTGAAGTCGAGGCAGAGCAGGGTGGGGCCGATGAACTCCAGGGTGAGCACATCCACCGGGTTACTCACCACCAGCACCACCGCCCGGGGACAGTGGAGCGCGATCGAAGGAACGAGCCTGCGGAACAGGGCCGCATTGCGTTCGATCAGCTCCCGCCGCGACTGCCCCGGCTGCTGGGCCACTACGGCGGTGATCACCACCAGGTCGGCATCGCGTCCCTCCTCCTCCACGGTCCCGGCCCGCAGATCGGTGCGGGGCAGGAAGGGCAGGCCATGGCAGAGGTCCATCACCTCCCCCTCCAGCCGGTCATGGGCCACATCCACCAGCACCAGCTCCTCCTGGCAGCCCCGATGCAGGATCGCCACGGCACACGCCATTCCCACGGCGCCGCAGCCCACGATCACCACCTTGCGGCCGGGGAGGGTGCGCACCCGCGTGTGGGCGCCGGAGGGCAGCAGCAGATTGCAAAAGGGGGCGGCGGAGGTGCCGCTGACGGCCGGGGTGAGATCAGGCACCAGGTTCACCGTACAGAACATCGCGCTGCAGCATGGCCAGTACCTCCTTGATCTGGGCAGCCCGGCCCGGTGGCAGGGAAAGCTCGTTGCCCAGGGTGATGAGGAAGGTGGCCTCCTCCGGTTTCCCCACCCGATCGCAGAACACCAGCTGGACAGCCAGGCCGCAGGCCACCTCCTGCTGCGCGGCAGTGAGGGCCGGCACGGCCTGGCGGATCAGTTCCTGCCAGTGATCACGGCGGAAGAGGTGCAGAAGTCCATCAATGAGCTCGCCGAAGGCCACCGGCGTCATGCTCTTGAAAGGGGAGCGATGGATCAACTGTTCCTTGAGGATGTGCGCCTCCTCACGGCCGAAGCTGCTGTCGCAGCAAACGGCGGCCAGAGGAATGGCGGCGAAGGCCTCGGCGGGGGTCATGGAGAATCCTCGATCGGTTCATTCATTACAGCTCCGAGCGGACAATCAGTCAGCCATCGCGACACAAACCTTGGCCAACTCTGGGATCACCGCTTCGGCCTGAAGTCATTGCCAAAAACATAAAAGATCAAGGAGGTTCATGTTGTCAAGGTGGCTTGGATGCGCCAGTGGGTGATCTCCGATGCATAAAGTACGGCGCCGATAGAGGGCTACAGCGCTGAGCAATTAAGTCTTGATACTTGCGCGGCTTCAGAACCAATCCTGGATCGCTTCGATCCTTTCCGTGCCATCATCCATGGGGAGTGATCCGTTGGAAATCCTTCGCTTGAGCTTGCTTTCTGAACACTGATTCGCACATGTCTGTGAAAAAGTTTTGAGATTTAAGGATGCTGCTTAACCTGATCTCAGTTTCCAGCAAGCAAGCATGTCCACTTTTTGGCAGTTTCACTGTCTGGCAATGAGGCAAGTAACTGACTAGTCTCCCAGCCTCTGCCACCGAAGGCAGGAGCCGATCAGCGCCTGAGGCCAAGACTAAAACAGGCTGCTTAATTCGATCAAGAGGCAGGCCCTCTAAGTTGAATTGGCTGAGTAGCCCCAGCCTAAAAGCAGCACTTGCAGGACTCACCGATTGCATGGCCTCCAA